>NZ_BAAAPN010000055.1:0-45679 GCF_039531165.1 Nostocoides vanveenii
GCCCCCATGGGCAGATCCCATGGCCACCACCGGGCAGTTCTCATGACCGTCAGCGGGCAGGTCTCATGACCGCCACTGGGCAGTTCCTACTGGCCCTTGACAGTCCCATCCGCTGCCCTTGCGCCGGGCCGGCGTTTCCGGCTCTCCGACATCGTGCCGCTCGCGGATTCTCGACGGAAGCACGGGCAACGCGGTCACAACAAATCCGCGCAGACGATGAGCAAGATCGGGCGTGACCCGCCCGAGCAGGCTCCCAGGCCGGCGCATCTCGGCACACGCGACGAAGCGCGCCAAGGCATCCACGTCGTCCGACGTATGCCGTGTCCCCGTCAACAGGTGCGTCCGGACCGCGTCGAGAAGCACAGCGCGCTGCGCGGATGTCAGGCCCAACAGCGCGCGTCGGTGGGCCGTGATGACCTCGCCCTGGGTCCGGACCGCCATCGCGGCTTCGTATTCCGACCGCGCGTCCATCCGGCCACGATAGACCGCAAAAGCGCATGCCGCCCGCGCCGTCCTCGGCTCGACCGGGTGCCGGCGCCGAGTCGCTGGCTCGCTTGAGTCACGCCGTGGCCCTGGACCGCCGCGGACCACACTCGGCCAGGGGTCTAGCCACTCCAGCGGGCGGGTCGTACGAATGGCCACCCGGCCGCCTCACGGGCCGGTGTTGAGGGTGATCGCGTAATCGCCCGGCACGCCCGCTACCTTCCGCAGCATGACGAACCGCGAGTTGACGCCGTCATTCCACGCCAACGGGTCACCGGAGAGGTGCAGGGTCAGGGTGACGAACCCTGCATGGCCCTCCGCGGTCGGGGTCATGGCAAAAATCTCCACGGCCCCGGATGTCCGCCGCGGATAGCCGACCACCTCGGGCGGGTCGCCGCGCCACTGCGGGTCGAGATAGTCGAAGGCTGCAGCAACTCCCTCGGTGCACCACGTGGGCAGATAGGCGACGGGTTGGCGCGTGGCGACCGCCACGGCGGCCGGGTCCCGCGCGTACGCCTGGTCAGTCGGCGACCCCGAGGGCGGCGTCGCCAGCGTGACCGGGATCGCGCACGTGGTCCCGGCCGACGGCGCGGTGTGAGAAGCGCCGTTCCCCAGGATCAGCGGTATGCCGGCCGCCGACCCCACCAGTGCGCCGAATCCCACGAGCGAGCCGGCGAGACGCACGCGTGCGCGGTGCACCATACGGCGATGCACGGTCGCGGTCGTCGATCCGTTCGGTCCCGCTCCGTTGCGCCCGCTCGGGTGGTTGGGCGACGACGGATTCGGGGCGGCGCGCCTGCGCCCGCCAGCCGTTGATGTGCAACCTCGTCATCGTCCTCCGCGCATATCCGACCGGATTCCCGCTCGCGTCCACGCGCCGCTATGCGGCCCCGACCTTGACGTAGGTCTCCTGGAGCAGGTCGGCCCGCGTCGGGCTGGGAGCCCGTCAGCGCTCAAGCCTGCCGCCAAATGGTCGGCGTGCTCTCCCGCACGAATCGCTCGAACCCCATCTTGTCGTGCACACCCCTTGATACACCGGAGGGCGCCGGCCCGTTGCAGGCGCGTCAGCCGGCGAAGTTCAGAGGCACGCACGCCGTCAGGCTCGTCCCCGCCGGGCAGGTCGAGCAACTCCACGCCGGGTTCCCGCCGGCGAACCGGTCGCCCGTCGGGTCGACATACACCTCGAGGCCGCCGTCAGGCTGCGTGCGGACGTAGTGAACAATCGCCTCGCCCTCGGTCGTCGGGACGGCGACGGCGAGTTCGGCGCCGCGGCCCGCGGCCCGCGCGGCCTCCAGGCAGCGCCGGGTCGCCGCCGCGACTCAGCCGACGAACACGCGGTAGCCCCACGCCTCGACGGTCAGCGCGGTCTCGTCGTCGACGGTCAGCGCGGCGCCGGTGAAGTGCTCGCGCCACCGACCCAGGTGCGGGCCGGGGCCGAAGGTCACCTTCTGCTCGGCGGGGGAGAGATTCAGCACGCAGAAAACCCGGCTCGCCGCGTCGGCCCGGACGAAACTGAGCACCTGCTTGCTCGCCGAGTTGCGCACGTTGACCATCCGGGCGCCCCACGCGGCGTTCCACAGACAAGAGGTCGCGTGCTTGAGCGCGAACAGCGAGCGATAGAACTCAGCCATCGGGTGCTCGCGCCAGACGATCGGATCCTTCTCGAAGAACTCCAGGCGCTTGTCGTTGCCAGCCTCCTGCCCGTTGTAGAGCAGCGGCATTCCTTCGCCGATCACCGACAACACGATCGCCGCGTGCACGGCGTCGCCGAACATCTCGTATTCCGTTCCGTCCCAGGCATTCTTGTCGTGGTTGGAGACGAACATCATCCGCATGATGTCGCGCGGATAGGCCTTCGCGTTCCACGCGTAATAGACATAGAGCGACTCGACATCGGCCTTGCCCTGCGCGATGTGGTGCATCGTGTCGTTCCACGACCAGGCATACGTCATGTCGAAGGCGCGCACGTGCAGGTCGCGCGCCTCCCACTCGGCGAGCATGAAGACCGGCTTGATCGCGTCGAGCTCGCGACGGACGTTCTCCCAGAAGTCGGTCGGCACCATCCCCGCGACATCACAACGGTAACCGTCGACGTCCGCTTCTCGGACCCAGTAGGCCATCGCCTCGGTCATATACCGGCGCACCTCGGGGCGCTCGTAGTCGAGGTCGATGATGTCGTCCCAGTCCCACCACGGTGTCGGCGTGAACTCCCCCTTCCAATCGCGGGCATACCACTCGGGGTGGTCGGTGACCAGATGGTTGTCCCAGGCCGTGTGGTTGGCAACCCAGTCGAGAATCACGAACAGGCCGAGCGAATGCGCCTGGGCGACAAAGGATTTCAGATCCTCCAGGGTGCCGAGTTCGGGGTTGACGGCGAGGTAGTCGCGAACGGCATACGGGCTGCCGAGGGTGCCCTTGCGGTTGACCTCGCCGATCGGATTGATTGGCATCAGCCACACGATCGTCACGCCCAGATCGCGCAGTCGCGGCAGTTCGCGGGCGGCCGCAGCGAGCGTGCCTTCCGCGGTGAACTGGCGCGTGTTGATCTGATAGATGGTGGCGCTTCGCGACCATTCTGGGTGCGTGAGTTCGACGCCGGGGGCCGGCTGATAGGGATCGGTCACTGGTGAATCCTCAGGGATGCTGGAGACGACGGCAGCTATCACCGTATGCCGTTCCGGGACCCCCGTGGGTAGCCCCGGTCGCGCGCGTCTCGCGCCACGAGAGACGCCCGGTCGGGCGCACGTCCCCATGACCGCGGCCGGCATGTATCAGCTCACGCACTGATTGCTCTACCTCTTCAACGAGCGCGCACCGAGAAGGAGGACCGCATGGACGGGCTGCCCGTCTTGCCCCTGATCAAACTGCCCAGCAGCTGGCCAACCGTCGTGACGGCGACGGTCGCGATGCTTGCGCTGGCCCTGATCGACCTGGCGTGCGCGTTCGCCGCCAAGCAGTGGGTCACCACGCGGTCCGGTTCGGCCCTGACGGTCGGGCTCGTCACCGCCCTGACGCTCTTCTGGGTCTTTGCCTCGGCTCTCCAGTATGCCGAGATGGCGGTTGTCACCCTCGGGTGGATCGTCTTGTTGCAGGTGGGCGTGCTGCTGCTCGACGAGTTGAAGTACGGCGTGCACCATCCACCCCGGACGTGGGCGGTTGTCGTGATGGTGATGATTGCCCAGGGCTATCTCGTTTGCTTCCCGGGTGGCGCGGGAGCCGGCTGACGCGCCGTGATGCGCGTGGGCGCACGGGCGGACGGCGCGACACAGTGCTTTCGTGGCCAGCATCCAGGCTCTAGCCAGACACTGCTGTGAAGGTTGGGTCTACCGACCCCCGGCAGCGGAAGGATCACGTCCATGAGTGCGACCACTCACCGCGGCGCCCCGGCCCCCCACCGCCCACCTCTCGACCCCTGGGACCTGGCCCTGCGTGACCGCGGCGCCACCTCGTCACCCAAGCCGCGCTGGCAGAGCCGGCCGGTGATGCTCGATCAGTTCGCCGAGCGTTTCATGGCCATCGTCGTTGTCGCCGCCGTGATCGGGGCGCTCGCCACCGGGTCGGCCCTCTGGCTGCTGATGATCGCTGCAGCGGGACTCGTCCTGTTCGTCTGACCCGGTTGTTCCGGCAGCACTCCGGCAAAGTAGCCTCTGCGCGTGATCCTGCCCGTCTCGATCGGCGTCATCGTGGTGTCGGTGGTCTGGTTCGTGCTGGCCGTCCTGTTCGCCTGGCGGGGCCGGCTGATCAACGACCTCCTCCTCGGTGTCGCCGCGCTCGTCGAGATCGGCCTGCTCGTCCTCGCCGTCCTCGCCGCGCGCGGCTTTCGGACCATCGACCCCAGCTCCGAGGGTGCCACATTCTTGGCGTATGCCCTCTCCCTCCCTGTCGTCCCGATCATGGCCACGCTGCTGGCGATCCGTGAGAAGACGCGCTGGGCGATGGGCGTCACCGTCGTCGCCGCCTTCACCGTCGCGGTGATGACCTCGCGTATCGCACAGATCTGGAACCTCTATGCCCGCTGACCCCCGCCACGCCTCCGCACGAGCGTCCGTTCCCGGCACACCCGAACCCGGCTCGACCGGCACCGGGCCGGGCCGGCTCATCGTGGCCGTCTATGGCGTGCTCGCGCTTGCGGCGACCGGCCGCTCGATTCTGCAGATCAGCGAGTACTTGGGCCGAGCCCCGGTCGCCTACCTGCTCTCGGCGCTCGCCGCGGTCGTCTACATCGTCGCGACCTACGCGCTGGCGACCGACCGCCGCCGGCTGGCCACGGCCGCCTGCTCCATCGAACTCGTGGGCGTGCTGCTCGTCGGCGCCGCATCCTTCGCCCGCACCAGCGCCTTCCCCGACAAGACCGTGTGGAGTCACTTCGGCTCCGGCTACGGCTATGTGCCACTGGTCCTGCCGGTCGTCGGCCTCTGGTGGCTGCGCCGTTCCAGCCTCACCCACCCCGCCTGACCGAGCGGGGGTCAGAGCCGACGACCACAGACGGACGACCCGACCCGGCGATGACGCCCGGGCCGGGCCGACGAGTCAGCGCCGTTCGAGAACGAACACCGGGATGGTGCGGTCGGTGCCTGCTTGGTACTCGGCATACGGCGGGAAGGCGGCGACGCAAAGCTCCCACCAGTGCGCTCGCTCCTCGCCCTCGATCACTCGGGCGTGCACGGCGTGCACGTCGGTGCCGTCCTGCACGGTGATGTCCGGGTTCGCGAGCAGGTTGTAGTACCACTGCGGGTTGTCCGGCGCGCCCCCCTTGGAAGCGACCGCGGCATACGTGCCGTCGTGTTCGACGCGCATGAGCGGGACCTTGAGGGTGTCGCCGGACTTGCGGCCGGTCATGGTGAGTAGCACGACCGCGCGGTCCATGATCGATGCCGCGCGCGTGTCGCCGGCGGCTTCGATCGCGGCGACCTGGTCACGCACCCATCCGCTCGGACTGGGTCGATAGCTCATACGAGTCTCCTTCGAAAGGCGGAATCAGAAGCGTAAGCCCGCGGCCAGCGCGGCCCACTGCTCTTGGACCCATCGGCCGGTCGGCGCCTTGGCCCCAGCCGCGGGGATCGGCAAGCCCTCGCAGGTGACGTCGGTGGTGACGGTGCTCCCGGTGGCGAGGATCATATTCACGCGGTCATCGACACACGGATTGCCACTGCCGTAGATGCCGTGATCGCCCTCCTTGACGACCTTGATCAGGATCGAGCCGGCCTACTTCGCGTGCGCGGCGTAGGCGAGTCGAGCGTTGGTCGCGGGGTCGTGCACCGACTGCACCATCAGGGTGGTGCCGACGCGCGCGCCATCCGGGGCCGTCATGCTCAGCGCCGGGCGGTTCCAGTAATAGCAAGGGTTCTGGTTCTCGCTCCATCCCAGCAGCGGATAGAGCTTGCCCTGGCGCGCCGAGAAGGCGTCGGCGAACGCCTGCCCCCGCGGCCACGGGGTGTCGTTGCAGGTGATAGCCAGGAAGGTCGCGTTCGCCGCGACGGCAGGGTCCTCGGCCATCGGCATCGAGCGCGCCCGGTCGATGAAGCCGCGCAGCGCCGCGGAGGAGGCGTCGACCCGTGTGCCGGCATTCCACAACTCACGGATTTGGCCAAGGGCATCGGCCAGTCCGGCGAAGTAGTCCTTCGTGAGAGGCTGGAGGTGATCCCCGAGTCGAGGTAGTTGCCATCGACTGTGATGGGATCATCCTGGCCCTCCACGACCAGGGGGCGGCGGACCAGATCCGCACGCAGCTTCTCGTAGAAAGCCTCGACGGCCGCCGGAGTCCGGCCCAGGTGCAAGGTCGCGTTGTAACGCGCCGCCCAGGTCTGGAAGTCGGCTTCGAATCGCCGTGGGAAGGCCTGTGGTTGGGCGAGGAAGGTCGCCGACAGGGGTGCGGTGAGGTCGGTGTTGGAGTCCAAGACGAAGCGTCCGCTGGCCTTGGGGAAGTACTTCTGGAAGTAGGCGCCCATCCACGCCCCGCCGGAATAGCCGACAAAGTCCGTGGTCCGATAGCCGAGAACGGCACGAATCAGGTTCATGTCACTGACGGTCTGGAAGGTGTTGACACAGTCCAGGTAGCTCCCGGAACCCTTGCGGCAGAAGGACTGTGCGGCTTTTGAGACGTTTGCTGCTCGCCCTCGTCCCGCGGCACTGCGGTCGCGGAAGTCGTAGGTCGACACCGGGGCGCCTTGATGCGGGCGCAGGTGGTGCCGAAGGGCAAGCCACACGCGGGCCAGACGGCCGCTGGTTGAGGTACTTGGCCGGGATGGCAGGGTCCGGCCCAGATACCGCTGGAGCCTCGACGGGTGGTGAGGCCGCGTGGGCGGCCGGCAGCGCTACGAGGCCGGCCACGGCCGTGGCGCGGTGGCGACGAGCGCGGCGAAACGATTGGTGCGCATGCTGATGCCCCTGCCTGTGATGTCGGTCGAGAGCCTGGCCGGCTCTCGCACTCCGACCCTGACACGAAGCGCGGCCCCGCCGCCAGGGGAACTCGCGCGGCGGCCTGGGATCCTGGTCCGCCAGGAGAGACGACACTGCCGTCGCGGCTGCAGCGACGTAGCGTCTGTATCCTACCGACTCAATAGGAGACTGCCGTATGACCGAGAACCCCGACTGGGCCTTCGAGACCCGTCAGATCCACGCCGGCCAGCAGCCCGACCCGACGACGGGGGCACGGGCACTGCCGATCTACCAGACCACCTCCTACGTCTTCAAGGACTCCGAGCACGCGGCGAATCTGTTTGCACTCAAGGAGTTCGGCAACATCTACACCCGGATCATGAACCCGACCCAGGACGCCGTCGAGCAGCGGCTGGCCTCGCTCGAGGGCGGCGTCGGCGCACTCCTGGTCAGCTCCGGCCAGTCGGCGACGACGCTCGGCCTGCTCAATATCGCCGAGACCGGCGATCACATCGTGGCCAGCGCGGCACTCTACGGCGGCACCTTCAACCTGCTGCGCTACACCTTCGCCAAGTTCGGGATCGACGTGACCTTCGTCGAGGACACGGCCGACCCCGGCGCCTGGCGTTCGGCGATCCGGGAGAACACCAAGGTTCTCTTCGGGGAGAGCATCGCCAACCCGCGCGCCGATGTCCTCGACATCGAAGCGGTCGCCACGGTCGCGCATGAGCACGGCGTCCCGCTGGTCGTGGACAACACGATCGCCACGCCGTATGTCATCCGGCCGTTGGAGTGGGGCGCCGACGTCGTCCTGCACTCGGCCACCAAATACCTCGGCGGCCACGGCACGTCGATCGCGGGCGTCATCGTCGACGGCGGCAGCTTCGACTTCGCTGCCGACCCGGCGAAGTTCCCCAACTACAACCAGCCCGATGAGAGCTACCACGGGCTGCGCTTCGGCCCCGACCTCGGCGTCGGCTCGGCCTTCGGCGCGAATCTGGCCTACATCCTCAAGGCCCGCGTCCAACTCCTGCGCGACATCGGTGCGGCGATTTCACCCTTCAACGCCTTCCTGCTCTCACAGGGCGTCGAGACGCTCAGCCTGCGGATGGACCGGCACCTGGCCAATGCTCGCGAGGTCGTGGCCTTCCTCAGCGCCCACGATCAGGTCGAGTCGGTGCGCTGGGCCTCGGCCGAGGGCGACGACAGCAAGGGGCGCGCCGACAAGTACGCACCCAAGGGCGCCGGCGCGGTGATCGGCTTCGAGATTGTTGGCGGCAAGTCGGCCGGTCAGCGCTTCGTCGAGGCGCTGACCTTGCATAGCCATGTCGCCAATATCGGCGACGTCCGTTCGCTGGCGATCCACCCGGCCACGACCACGCACAGCCAAGGCGGCGACGAGGACCGGCTGGCCGCGGGCGTTACCCCAGGTCTGGTGCGACTGGCCGTCGGCCTGGAGCACATTGACGACATCCTGGCCGACCTCCGTCACGGCTTCGCCGCCGCCGGCTGACCCCCCCACACCCCGTCGAGAGTCCATCTCAGGCTCGTCGAGAGTGCACTCTCGACGAGCCCGTGATGCACTCTCGACGGCGCAGGATCGGCATACTCGGACGTATTGTGGCGGGCGTGCCCGAGGACCAGCCTGCACCCGCGCGTCGGGTGATCCCGGAGCTGCACTATCCACCGCAGCTGCCTGTCGTCGAGCAACTGGACGAGATCGCGGCGGCCATCCGTGAGCACCAGGTCGTCGTCATCGCCGGCGAGACCGGGTCGGGCAAGACCACCCAGATCCCCAAGATCTGCCTGCAACTCGGCCTGGGCCAAGCCGGTCAGATCGGCCTGACCCAGCCCCGCCGCATCGCCGCGCGCTCGGTCGCCGAGCGGATCAGCGAGGAACTCGGCGTGCCCCTCGGCGGGCTGGTCGGCTATCAGGTGCGGTTCACCGACACCTCCAGCGCCGACACGGCGATCAAGGTGATGACCGACGGCATCCTTCTCAATGAACTGCAGAGGGACCGCGACCTGCGCCGCTACGACGCGATCATCATCGACGAGGCGCACGAGCGCAGCCTCAATATCGACTTCCTGCTCGGCTACCTGGGGCGTCTGCTTCCGCGGCGGCCGGACCTGAAGGTCGTCATCACCTCGGCAACCATCGACCCACAGCGTTTCGCCGACCACTTCGCGATCGGGGGCCGTCTGGCGCCCGTCATCGAAGTCTCCGGCCGCACCTATCCGGTCGAACTGCGCTACCGGCCGCTCGGCGGTGACGACGGCGACGGCGATCAGATCACCGGCATCTGCGAGGCCATCGAGGAGTTGTGGACCGAGGCCCGCAACTACGAGGCGGGAGATCACGACGTTCTCGTCTTCCTCTCCGGTGAACGCGAAATCCGCGATGCCGCAGACGCCTTGGCCGGTATGAAGCTCCCCGCCACCGAGATCGTCCCCTTGTATTCCCGCCTCTCGGCGAGCGAGCAGCATCGCGTCTTCGCCCGCCACCCGGGCCGGCGCATCGTGCTCGCGACCAATATCGCCGAGACCTCACTGACCGTGCCCGGGATCCGGTATGTCGTCGACACCGGCACCGCGCGCATCTCGCGCTACTCCCAACGCCTCAAGGTGCAGCGCCTGCCGATCGAGGCGATCTCCCAGGCCAGCGCCAAACAGCGCGCCGGCCGATGCGGCCGCTTGGCCGACGGCATCTGCATCCGCCTCTACAGCGAGGAGGACCACGACGCCCGCCCTGAGTTCACCGAACCGGAGATCCTGCGCACCTCGCTCGCCGCGGTGATTCTGCAGATGACCGCGCTGCGGCTCGGCGAGGTCGCGCGCTTCCCCTTCGTCGACCCGCCGGACGCTCGCAACGTCGCGGACGGAGTGCGGCTGCTGCGTGAGCTGGGCGCTCTCGCAGAACCGAATATCGCTGGTGGGCAATCGGGTGCGGCCTCCTCCGGGCGGGCACCCGGCACCGGTCGAAGCCGGGGGCGAGGCCGGATGCCGAGCGAGGGCGAGCGATTGACGCCGATCGGGCGGAAGCTGGCCCGGTTGCCCGTGGATCCCCGATTCGGACGGATGCTCATCGCCGCGGAACGGCTCGGCTGCACCCGTGAACTGCTGGTGATCGTGGCCGCTCTCTCGATCCAGGATCCCCGCGAACGGCCCGCCGACAAGCAGACCCAAGCCGACCAGCACCACGCTCGCTTCAAGGTCGAGGGCAGCGACTTCGGCGGCTATCTCGCCCTCTGGCGCTATCTCAAGGATCAGCAAAAGGCACTGTCGGGCAGTGCCTTTCGTCGGATGTGCCAGCGGGAGTTCCTGCACTACCTCCGCGTGCGCGAATGGCAGGACCTGCACCAGCAGCTGCGCTCTGCTCTCAAGAGTCAGGGGATCGATCCCGACCTGGCAACGGCGGCCCGCGACGCCGATCCCGATCTGGCACGCATCCATCAGGCCATCGTCACGGGCCTGCTCTCGCACGTCGGGTTGCGCGACGAGGCCACCCGCGACTACCTCGGCGCCCGAGGGGCGCGGTTCGCGCTCTCCCCGGGGTCGGTGCTCTTCCGCAAGCAACCGGCATACGTCATGGCGGCGGAACTGGTGGAGACCACGCGCCTGTGGGCGCGGGTCAACGCCACCATCGACCCGCTGTGGGCCGAGGAGGCCGGCGGTCACCTCGTCGTGCGCAACTACTCGCAGCCGCGTTGGTCGCGCCGTCAGGCGAGCGTCGTCGCCACCGAGCGCGTCACCCTCTACGGGGTGCCGCTCGTGGTGGACCGGACCGTGCAGTTCGGCCGGATCGACCCGGAGTTGTCACGAGATCTGTTCATCAAAAACGCTCTCGTGGTAGGAGATTGGGACGCGCCGCATACGTTCATGCGTGTCAATCGCCAGGTGCGGGAGCGGATCGAGGCGCTGGAGGACATGGCGCGCCGCCGTGATCTGGTCGCCGACGACGCGTCCGTCGCGGCCTTCTTCGATGCACGCATTCCGCCGGGGATCGTCTCCGGAGCACACTTTGACCGGTGGTGGCGTGGCGAGCGCAAGCACCACCCCGACCTGCTCACCCTCACCGAGGAGGTCTTGCGCCGAGACGCCGGCGAAGCGGTTAGCTCGCGCGACTATCCCGGCACGTGGGCCGCAGGCGATCTGCGCCTTGACCTCGCCTACCAGTTCGACCCCGGCTCCCCGGACGACGGGGTCAGCGTCCGGATCCCCATCGGCGTGCTCAACCGCGTCGACGGCGCCGGCTTCGACTGGTCTGTGCCCGGCCTGCGCGAGGATCTGGTGGCCGCGTTGATCCGTTCGCTACCCAAGGCGACGCGGACGAACTTCGTCCCGGCACCCAACCATGCAGCATACGTCCTGCGCGAGTTGCCCGACCCGGACGGGCGGCCAATAACCGAAGCGATCGCGGCAATCCTGAAGTCGCACACCGGAATTGCCGTCGATCCGGGAGATTGGGACTGGGCCAAGGTGCCCGCGCACCTGCGCATGACGTTCAAGGTCATCGGACCGAAGGGGGAGGTGCTGGGTTCCGGCAAGGATCTCGACGCCCTGCGGGAGCGCTTCGCCGGGGCGGTGCAGCGACGGATGTCACGCGCCGGAGCGGCGATCGAGCGGACCGGCCTGACCACATTCCCCGACGACGACATCCCGGAGACCTTCACCACGCGCGCCGACGGCCAGGACATCGTCGGATACCCCGCCCTCGTCGACGAGGGCACGAGCGTCGCCCTGCGCGTCCTGCCCGATCGCGAGTCGGCACTCGCCGCTCACCGGGTCGGCCTGCGCCGCCTGCTCCTGCTCGGAACTAACCCGCCGTGGAAGCGCGTGCTCGCGGGGCTCAGCAATGCCGACAAGCTGGCGCTTCAATTCGCCCCGCACGGGTCGGTGCCGGGGCTCCTCGACGACGCGCTCGCGGCTGCCGTCGACGCGATCGTCGAGGATCACGTGATCGGACCCGTGCGGGACGCGACGGCCTACGGGCAGGCNCGCACGCACGCGGCCGCGCGGGTCCTGGCCATCGCCACCGGTCTGGTTCCGGTCCTCGAGCGCGCCCACGCGCTGCGTGGCCGGCTCGCGGCGATTGACGATCCGCGCCTCGCGGTCACGGTGGCGGACATCCGCGCCCAACTCGACGGGTTGGTCGGACCGGGGTTCGTCGCACGGGTCGGCGTGGGGCACCTGCCGCATCTGCCGCGCTACCTACGCGCCGTCGACGAGCGCCTGACCAAGGCACTGGCCGATCCGGCTCGGGACCGGCGCTTGCTCGACCAACTCGACCCTGTCGAGGCGGCCTATGCCGATCTGCTCAGTGAGCTGTCGCCTGCCGTCCGTGGCTCGGCGCCGGTTGTCGCGGCCGCCTGGCAGATCGAGGAGTTGCGGGTGGGCCTGTTCGCCCAGGGCTTGGGGACTACGCATCCGGTCAGCGTCAAGCGGGTGCTGAAGGCCATCGCCGACCTGCGCTGAAGGGGACCGGCCCGGAATCATGCTGGCGACGCGGGCGTTGCGAAGAGGAGAATCAGACACCCCTGACGTGGAAGGTCCCCGTGCAAAACCCACACGAGCTCTACCGCTTCGAAGCCGACGCCGACCCGGCTGGCCTCGAACCCGGAGTGCTATTGCTCGGCCTCGGCGGCTTCATCGATGCCGGCAATATCAACGGCCTCCTGATTACCCATCTGCTGGCCCAGTCCCAGGCGCAGGTCGTGGCCTCCTTTGATGTCGATCAGGTGCTCGACTACCGCGGCCGCCGGCCGCTGATGGTCTTCGAGGAGACACAGTGGGTGGCGTATGACGACCCCAGCCTGCTGCTCTACCGCCTCACCGACCGCGACGGTCAGGTCTACTACCTGCTGACCGGCCCCGAGCCGGACTACCAGTGGGAGCGGATGGTCGAGGCAATCCGAGCATTGATGGCCCATATCGGCGTGACGCTCGTGGTCACCGCACACGGCATCCCGATGGCCGTGCCGCATACCCGTCCGGTCGGGCTGACGGCCCACGCCACTGACCAGGGATTGATCGGCGAGCGCAATCCGGTCTTCGGGCGAGTGCAGGTCCCCGCGAGTTTTGCCGCGCTGCTGGAATACCGCCTCGGTGAGCAGGGTGCCCCGGCCATGGGCTTCGCCGTGCATACGCCGCACTATCTGGCGCAGGCGGACTTCCATGACGGCGCCCTGACCGCCCTCAACGGGATCGTCGACGCCACCGGGCTCAACCTGCCCAATGACGCGCTCGTTGCCGCTGCGGCCGCGGGCCGCGCGCAGATCGATGCCGAAGTCGCCGGTAATGGCGAGATCGGTGAAGCCGTCTCGGCGCTCGAGCGTCAGTACGACACCTTCCTCGAAGGCCAGGACAAGCCGAATCTTCTTGCCCCGCAAGCAACTCCGCTGCCATCGGCCGACGAGCTGGCGGCCGATGTCGAGCAATTCCTGCGCTCGGTCTCCGACGACGATCCCCGCGCCTGACCTCATCCGCCTGGCACAGCTTTCCCGCCCGATGGCGGAACACCCTCGCTCGCATGGGAAGAATTCCCTGGCGGACAAGGGGTTTATGGCATCGGGCGAGAAAGCTTGGACTACTTCGCCTCGGACCAGCGGCGGATGATGCGGGTGTCGGTGACGAAGCGGACGGGGGCAGCGCCGCTCCACCGGCGGGCGGCGTCGGTCAGCGCCTGACCAACGCGAGCCGCGCACTCCTCGGCCGCGGCCTCGGGCGTATGCACGAGCAACTCGTCATGCAGGCACAGCACCACCTGCGCGCCGAGATCGGCAGTGGTCACCCGCACGGTCGCCGCCCAGGCCTTGAAGAGCTCCGCCGCGGCGCCCTGGATCAGGGCATTGCGGGCATACCGGCCACGAGAGCCGGCGTCGTGCGGGCCCGCCGTGCGGATCAAGCGCCCGCCGAAGGTGCGCAGGTCCGCGCCCGCCACCCCGGACTCGTAGGCCCGGTCGAGGAAGGCCATGGCGATGGGGTAGGCCCGCTGCAGACCGGCGAGGGCCTCGCCAGCTGCCCCTGAGCGCTGGCCGTACATCGCCGCCAGCACCGCGACCTTGGCCCGCGACCGGTCGATGCCAAGCCGGGCGGCCACCGGGGCGTAGAGGTCGTCGGACTGCGTCGCCGCGGCAAAGGCGTGGTCCTGCGCGACGCAGGCCAGCACCCGCGGCTCGATCTGCCCGAGGTCGGCCCGGACGAAGACACATCCTGGAGCGGCGGCCACCCCGGGACGGAGCGACGTAGGCAGATTGTGCAGGCCGTTCTGCGCCGTCATCCGGCCGGCGGCACCATCGCACGCCGTCCAGGCCCCGCGCAGCCGGTCGTCGGCACCGACATGCCGCTCCAGCCAGCCGAAGCCGTAGGTCGTCGCGATCCGCTCGTCGGCGCGCCACGCCAGCAATGCGCCCACCAGGGGGTGGGCCTCGCGATAGGGCTCCAGCACCCACTTGCGCGTCGACGGCACGTCTAGCCCGATCGCGAGCAACAGCTCCTTCACGGCGGCCGGATTGCGCAGATCGACCCCCTCGTGACCAGGGGCATGCCGCAGCGCCTCGGCGTCGCGCGCCGCGCGGATTTCCTGCGCCTCCCGCTCGTCGCGCGGCCGCCGTCCCGCCGATGCGGCGATCAATTCCTCTACGGCCGGCCGATCGATGGGCAATCCGTCGCGTTCCAACTCCAGGCACAGGACGGCCGCACTGGACTCCGATACGGCGGCCGACACCGCTCGTGACCCCAGACGCTCGAGTGCGGTGCGGGTGCGGACGCCACACTCATAGGCCGCTCCAGCCCACCGGATCAGCCGCTCGGGCGTGCTCTGCCAACGCCCGGCCACGGCGTCTGGCCGCAGATAGCCTCCCGCGGTCACCAACTCCTCCTCCGCCGTCGGCCCGACGAGGGCGGCGAAGAGATCGTCCGGGGTATCGGGCGGGATGCCCTCGCGCGGCAGATCGTGCCGGGCGGCCCACACCTCGTCCGGACCGGCTGCCCACCCCCCGCAGAGCAGCCGGTGGCCCTCGGCCAGGTCGAGCACCCGCGGGGGAGGGGCGTGGGCAGCGACCAAACCGTGGAGGTCGCGACGTGCCGACCACACCACCACCCGCTCCTGCTCGCCCCGAAGCAGGCTGCCCGCATCGGCCAGGCGGCCGACGCGGCCCGAGTGCCCGTCATGCACCGCGAGCAGCCCGCGACCGTCCGCCACGAGGGCGGTCAGGCGCGGTGTGCCGGTCATGGAACGAACGATAGGACCAGGCACCGACAGGCCGCGTCGGGCCAGATGTGGAGGTAGGAGCCCGAACGGCATACGGTCGTGACAAGATCGGCGTCGATCGATTTCGACGAGAGGTGACCATGGGACTCTTCGGCTCCGACAAGGCCTCGGCCTCGACCACGCGCGCGAGCTCGGCTCTGGAGCAGGCCCGCGCGGGACGCGACGACGGCGGCTTCGCCGGCACGGCGACGCGATTCATGGAGCGGCTGCTCGACACGGGAATCGATGGCAAGGGCACCTTCGACTCGGCCGACGAGATCGCCGCCGCGGCCCTGAAGAAGGCCCGCAACCCGGGCGCAGCGATCGACCACATCGTCAAGGACCACACCCTGCTGGCGGCCAGCGGTGGCTTCCTGACGAGCATGGGCGGATTCATCACCTTGCCGGTCTCGCTGCCCGTCAACCTCATCGAGTTCTACCTCCTTGCGACGCGCATGGTCGCGAGCATCGCGAAGGTGCGCGGCTACGACATCACGCAGCCCGAAATTCGTTCAGCGATCCTGCTGACCCTGGTCGGCGCCGACGCCGACGACCTGCTGCAGAAGGCCGGCGTCGTTGCCACCGGCCGGCTCTCCAACCTTGCGGCCCAGCGGCTGCCCGGGCCGATCCTCATGGTGGTCAACAAGGGTGTCGCCTTCCGCCTGCTCTCGACGGTCGGGAAGAACACCCTCTCCCGCTTCGGCAAGGGCGTGCCGGTCGTCGGCGGCTTCGTCGGTGCGGGCCTGGACACCTACTTGATCCGCCGCATCGCCGACGCGGCCCGCCGGGAGTTCCCGCTGGTCGGCGACCGCTGAAGCCGTCACCGCGGCGGGAATCGCTCGCGGGTCACGCTCGTTGAAAGAGATGGTCCGATCGCATCCGCGCGGTCGCTCACAACAAGGATGTCCTGGTGGCTGCTCGTTCTCGCCTCCTGCTCGCCCGCTCGTTCGCCGCGGCCCTGCGCTCGGCCACCCGTCCGGGCGCTCCGTCGATGGGGGAGCGGTTCAGCGCCCTGCCGCGCCTGCTGCGCGCGGTTCGCTCCGGCCAGTACGGCGGGATGACGACCGGCCGGCTGGCGATGATGGCCGCGGCTGCCGCCTACATCGTCTCGCCGGTGGACCTGATGCCGGAGGGCTTCCTCGCCGTGTTCGGCCTGGCCGACGATGCGATGGTGCTCAGCTGGCTGGCCGCCACCGTGCTCACCGAGACCGAGTCCTTCCTGGCGTGGGAGAAGCAGGCAACCCCCGTCCCCGGAGCTGTCGCTTTCGCGCCTGCGAGCTACGGTCCGCGCTGAGCGTGATCCACAGGCCGACGGCCAAATAGGCACGATCCACAGGAAAAATAGACCCTCTGGTGTCGCTCGGCCGCGCGCGGCAGCGTTGCTGCCATGAGCATCCGACTTCGCACGCCAGACGACATCCTCGCCACCATCCCCTACCAGCTGGGGTTTGTGCTTCTCCGGACTAACGATGGGGTAACAATGCGGCCTTGGGCGTGCCCTGTCGGGCGAGAGGGCGGGTTACGAGTCGTCTGACGGTTGCCCATTTCGCCAGGCCAGCGGCCGCGGTTTGGGAGACGGGGATGACCAGCGCGATGAATCGCCCGTGCTGCGTCGGTGTACTTGGCCGCGGGCCCGTTCGATGGTGGCTGCCTCGGGCACCTGCCAGTAGTCGCTGAGCGGGTCATTCGTGGGTGGCGTGTTCATGGGCAGCGTGGTCAACGGACTCGAACTGGATGGTCGAGTGCTCGATGCCGAAGTCGGTGTGGATGCACGCCTGGACTTGGTCGAGGAGTTCGCCGAGGTGGCCGTCGTGGAAGCAGGTGTCGTCGACGACTAGGTGGGCGGTGAGGATGGGGATGCCGGTGGCGACTTGGCTGGCGTGCAGGTCGTGGACGTCGTGCACGTGGGGTAGCGCGTGCAGGTGCTGGCGCACCAGTTCGAGGTCGAGGCCCTATGGGGTGGACTCGAGCAGGACGTCGATGGTTTCGCGGAGAAGTCGGATGGTGCGCGGGATGATGAGGACGCCGATGAGGATCGAGGCGATCGCGTCGGCGCGGTACCAGCCGGTGGTGGTGATGACGGCGGCGGCGGCCAAAACAGCGACCGAGCCGAGTGCGTCGTTGACGACCTCGAGGAATGCCGCGCGCATGTTGAGGTTAGCGCTGCGGCCGCTGGCCAGGATGAGCAGGCCGATGAGGTTGCCGATCAAGCCGACGATGCCGAAGACGATCATCAGGCCCGAGGCCACCTCGGGGGGTTCGAAGAGACGTTTGACCCCCTCGATCAGGACGAAGGCGCCGACGGCCAGCAAGAGAGCGGCCTGGGCAGCGGCACCGAGGACTTCGGCACGGTGGTAGCCCCAGGTCCGGGCGGGGGTGGCGGGTCGGCGCGCCAGGACGGCAGCGATCAGCCCGAGGGTGAGGCCGGCGACATCGGTGAGCATGTGCGCGGCGTCGGCGAGCAGGGCCAGGCTGCCGGACAGGACGGCCCCGACCACCTCGACGACGAGGACGGTCAGCGTGATGCCCAGCACGGCGGCGAGTTTGCCGCGGTGGTCGGCCAGGGCTGCCCCGTGGCTGTGGCCGTGGTCGCTCATGATGCCGCTTTGACGCTGCTGCAATGGGCATCGGTGCAGCACGTGGCGTTGGAGGAGGAGGCGATGGTGGGGCCGCATCCGCAGGTCTCGCCGCGCCACGCTTGGAGTCCTTCGCGGGTGGCGACGCCGGCGATGACCAGCCCGGCGATCGGGTCGGCCCACCACCACCCGAAGAGGCTGTTAACGAGCAGGCCGGCCAAGAGCACCGCGGACAGATACGTGCAGAGCAGGGTTTGTTTGGAGTCGGCCACGACCGACCCGGAGCCCAGTTCCCGGCCGGTTCGCCGTTGCGCCCAGGACAGGAAGGGCATGACCGCCAAGGAGAGGGCCGCGATCCAGATGCCTAGGGTCGAGTGTTCGGCCTCGCTGGCTACCAGCAGTGCTCGCATCGACTCCACCGACACGTAGGCGGCCAATGCGAAGAACGAGATGCCGATGCAGCGCAGGGCTTGGCGTTCCCTGGTTTCGGGGAGTTTGTGCCGGAACTGCCAGAGGATGACAAGTCCGCTGCCGACTTCGACCAACGAGTCCAGACCGAAGCCGATCAGCGCGATCGATGACGCGGCCGACCCGGCAGCCACGGCGACAACGGACTCCACAACGTTGTACGCCACTGAGGCGCCGGCAAGCAGTTGGGCTCGGCGTCCCAGTTGCTGTCGACGGTCCTCAGAGATCGCGGCAATGGTCAATGAGTGAGAGCGGGCGGAGTTCACTGGGCCACCCCAGCCCCGTGGCGCGGGCACAGCGTGACCGCGTCCCCGGTCAAACCCAGCAGGCGTTCAGCGCCGCGCAACAGATCCATCGTCGCCTCGGGGTGGGCCAGCGCGTAGATCGAGGCCCGCCCCTCGGGCCGCATCGTTACCAGCCCACAATCGAGCAGACACGCCAAGTGTCTGCTCACCGTCGACTGCGCCAGACCGAGGTGGGCGACCAGGTCGACCACGCGGTGTTCACCCAGGCTCAGATGCTGCACGATCGTCAACCGGGAGGTGTCGCTGAACCCGTGGAACAGGCATGCTGCGGCCGCCAAGGCTTCCTGCTCTCCAATTAGGGACTCATCGCGCATTTGCTTTGTCATCGCCACAAGACGATATTACTTCGGGTGGGGCCCCGCAAGGGCCGCTCGACCCGCACCACCATGGACGGGGTCTTTGCCTGCGGGGACTTGGTCGACCACACCTACCGTCAGGCCATCACCGCCGCCGGCTCCGGGTGCGCGGGCGCCCTCGACGCCGAACGATTCCTTTCCCACTGAGCAGCGGCGGGTGCCCAGGGTTACCCCCCTTTCGCGTCCTGCAGTGCCCGCGTGGTCGGGTGGGGCAGCAGAGTCAGCCCGTGGGCCGTGGACGGCCCGGTGGGGGTGTGGCGTGCGAGTTTGTCGCGGGCAGCCTTCACGGTGACGGTCAGCTGGGCGACCTCCCCGGGCCAGCCACGCTCCTCGGCTTCGACGATGCGTTCTTCGAGGTTGGTGATGATCGCGGCCAGCCGGTCGAGTTGGGCGGGGTCGACTCGGAGTACGGGGCAGCGCAGGCAGGCGTGTTCGTGTTCGCAGCGGGAGCCGTAGGGGCGGGCGCAGCTGCCCAGTTCGACCCGGCGCAGGGTGAAGTGTTCTTCGAACTCTTCCCATTCGGCGTCGGTGGGTTCGCGGTACTCCTGCGGGGGACGGCCGGTGCGCCGGTTGTCGACGAAGGTGCGGTAGGTGCGGATCAGGTCGTCTTGGAAGACCGCGACGTAGGGTTCGGTGCTGGTCAGGTGCCGATGGCCCAGGATCTTGGAGGCGATGTGCAGCGGGAGCCCGTCCTGGACGGCTGTGGTGGAGAAGATCCGACGAAAGTCGTGCGGGGTCAGGTGGATTGGTTCACCGGCCCGGTCGCGTAACTCCATGCGGACGAACAAGGCTTTGAGCCATTGCCGCAGGCTTGTGGTGCCGATGACGGTGGGCCCGCTGCCGTAGTCGCGTTGGAACAGGTGCGGCAGCCGGGGCCCGACGGTGCGTTCGTAGTGGTCGTAGCGGGCTACCAGCGGGATCGTGCCGTGGTTCTGGTTGCGCAGCCGGCTGATCACCAGGGCCAGGACGCTGGCCAGTTCGGGCGTGACCAGCAGGAGGCGTTCCTGGTTGGTCTTGGACGGGATGACCTGCAGCAGCGGCACGGTCTCACCGGTGGTGGACAGTCGGTGGGAGACCAGCGCGAGGTGGGTGAGTTCGAGGAGTTCCTCGATCCGAAGGCCCGTGTGGCGCAGGGTTTCCACGATGGCCCAGAGCCAGAACGCGTCGTGTTCGCGTCGGGTGGTGCTGAACCGCTCCCCGGTCTCAAGGTCACGAACGACATATGAGGTGCCCGGCGGCAGACCCCGGGCGGCTTTGACGTACCCGTCCTCGCGGACGTAGCTGCGGCCATCCACGGTCAACAGGTCATCGAGCGGGGCCTTGGCGGCGGCCTCGCGCAGGGCGCGGGCCTGGGCGAGTTCGCGTTCGAGATGGGCGACGATCTCGGGCAGGAGGGGGACGCGTTCTCGGATTCGTTGGTGGATCTTGGCCCGCACGTGCAGTTTGCGTCGGTTGAGTCCGGTCGCGTCGGCGCGGGTGACCGGGGAGGGCACCGCGTAGGGGACGATGGAGGGGTCTTCGTGGGCCCAGTCGCGCAGGTCGAGGTAGAACGAGCGGACGTTGAGCAGGATGTAGCCGCTGCTGGCGCGTGGCCGGGTTTCGCCGTTGACGCCGACCACCGTGGCTAGGCGTTCTTTCCAGGCGGTGATCACGTCGGCAGGGAGGGCGAGGGTGTCGATGCCGGGGTGGTGCTTTTCGATGTCGGCCCAGAAGTTGCCGACGATGTCAGCGGCCAACCCGGACAGCGTGGTGTAGTCCACCGAGGTCTTGCGCTCTTGCAGGTAGCGCACGAAGAGGTCGCGGATCGGTCCGGGGGTGATGTCGTAGCGGTCGACCAGGTGGGCCACGCTCCGCTGCCCCAGCCGCAGCTCTTCGTACAGGCCGTGGTTGGCCTCGAGGATCCCGACGTCGGTGAGCAGCTCCCACACCTGGTGACACCCGGCCGCGCGCACTCCGAGTTGGAGGAGCTGGGCGGAGCGGAACGCGAACAGGTCGTTCTTGGTGATGGCGGGCAGGTCGTGGCCGGTGTGGAGCATGACGCGGGCCAGGACGGTCCAGCAGTCGTGCTGGGTCTTGGCGCTCATGTGCCGCCGGTCCATGCCGTCTTGGAGGCGTTGCCGCAGGTCGGGGTCCTGTTGGGCGAGGATCTGTCGGTACCCGATCGCGGTCTTGAGGGCGGAGAAGTACGGGTAGTCCGGCAGGATCACCCGGGCCACGATCAGGGTCCTGATGCCGGAGACGGCGATCGCGCGAACGCTGGGTGCGATCCGAGGGTCCTGACCGTGACGCCTCAGGATCCACGAGTCCGGGTCGGTGTTCGCGCCGGCCGCGATCCACCGGTCGTGCCAGCCGTCCCCGGGGAAGGTCTCCAGCCAGTCCAGGACCCAGCCGATGCCCTCGACGAGCTCGTTGTGGTCGTGCACGACGGTCGGCCAGTCCGGCAGCTTCATGGCGATCCTCAGCACCTCGGCGCGGTCCGCCTGATCGTGAGGGCCGGGGAAGGTGACCCCGACCAGCTCCGGATGCAGCCGCAGCCGGCTGCCGACCTTGGCCATCTGCTCGTGGCGCAGCGCGCTGATCACGGCAGCAACCCGTCGCCGAAGAGGACCGCCAAATCAGCCGACCTGTAGGCGGTGGCCACCGGGGCCGGGTCGGGCTTGGGTTCTTGGAGGCGGGCCAGGTGGGCGGCGACCTTCTCAACGGTGTGGCGTTCGTCCTCGACCAGGTAGATCTCCGCCGTGGTCTCCATGTGGGCATGCCCGAGGATGGTTTGCACATCGCGCAAAGAGACGTTCTCGTCGGCGGCCATCCGCAGCGCGCAGGTATGCCGTAGATCGTGCATCGTCCAGTTCGTCCCCAGACGAGCGTTGGCCCGTCGGAGCACCGCGCGCAGCGCCTCGTACGTCATCGGGACCCGTGTCAGCGTGCCCTGGCGTTGACGGCGGCGCACCGTCACCCACACAGGATCACCCGGGCCGATCTTGCCGACCTCGGCCAGGTAGAGCCGCAGCCACACCATCGCCGGCTCGCTCACCGGCAGCCACTGCTGCGCCCGGGACCCCTTGCGGATTACCCGGACCAGCTGGTTGCCCCAGTCGACGTCGGCCCCTCGAATCCCCAGGACCTCGCTGGCGCGAGCACCGTTGCTGACCGTCAACGCCAGCAGCGCCCGGTCTCGATGACATGTCAGGGTGTCGAAGAGCTCGTCCCAGGCCTCATCGGTCAAGGCCCGCGGCCGCCGACGCGGAACCTTGGGGTTGTACCGCAGCTTGCCCTCGGGACGGAACGGCATCATCGGGTTGTGATGCGCATTCGGGCGGCGCCCACCCCCGGCCCGAAGCACCGGATTCATCACCGGCCCCCGGCCCTGCTCAGCCCAATACTCGTAGAACGAGGCCAGAGCTGCATTGTTGTGCCGGATAGTGCGCGCCGCGTAGTGGTCATCCAGATACTGCTTACCCGTCTTCGGGTTGACAGTCCCCACGAGATCAGCCGACAGCGTCCTGGCCGACCGGCGAGGTTTCGGATGCAGTTGAAGCCACAACACCAGGTCACGCACCTCCGCGGCGGTCGCACGATCCCAATCGACGCCGACGGCGGCCAGCCAGCGCCACCAGCGCAGCAGAACGTACGCGTAAGAGCGAACACTGCCCGCGCTGTTTCCTCGAGCGGCGAAGTCGCGCAGGAACTCGGCAACCGGCCCCACGATCAGACCTTCGGCGTCCTGCACAACCCACGCCACGCCCGAGCCTCCCGGCCGAACAGAGCCCCAACGACCAACAACGAGACGGTCAAGATCACGACTCACAACGGACTCCTCAGCAGACCCAGTAACGGTCCCCAGTCCTACCAGCGCCCACGGTCGTTAGTCCGGTCAACATCACCCGAGCGCTCGCTGGTGGCGATCTTCACCAGGGAGCGGGGCGTGATCCTCGTGGCCCGGCTCGACATTCCCGCGGAGATCTCGCGCACGAGCCTCGCCGATCGCGGCTTCGGCCAGGCACTCGATCGCGCGGCTGGGGCGGGCGCCGACGCCGTGGTGTTGGTGGCCTACGACGCCCGGCCGGCCGGGTGGCTGGCCATGGACTCTGCCCTTGCCCTGACGACGCGCGCCGGCCTGGAGGTCTTGTTCGCGGCCCTGGTTGACGGTGACCGCTGGGCGCACGTGGGCTGTGACGAGCAGGAATGGGCATCGAGTTGGCGCGCGGTAGTGGCTGCCGCCGATTGCGGACCCGTGGCCGAGTTGGTCGGGATGGGCCGCGGCGTGCTGCCGGATCGCGCCAGCGCGATCGCCCGTCTCGAACCCGACCGAGCCTTCCAAGCGCGGCTGCCGGCGCTCAGTCGCCGGCAGCGAAGGACGCCGGTGCTGGCGACGAGCTGGTGGCAGGCCTTCTTCGACCTAGCGCAGCCGCTCGACGGGCCGGATGCCTACAACCCATCGCCGGAGGCGGTGATCGGCCTCGCGCGCAGTCTGCTCGACCGGGACTTCCGCGATGCGCTGCTCGCCCATCTGGCCCCGGGCATCCTGCCGTTGGGCGAGTTGCCTTTCGGTGCGGTGCTGCGCGCGCGGGCCGTCGGCGCGGGAGCGGTCGGCGATCACTCTCCGGTCGCTGACCCACAGGCCCAGCACCTGGTGCTGGCAAGGTGTCTGCTGTTGGCGACCCGCTCGCCGGAACCATTGTCCGCAGGTCCGTATGTCGTGGCGAGCGTTCTCGCGGGCCGGCTGGGTGACGGAATGACGGCTCAGGCGGCTGTCGAGGCGGCGCTGCTGGCGGACCCCGTGCACGTGCTTGCCGGACTCATCCGGCAGTTGATCAGCATCGGGATCCTGCCCGGTTACCGCCCCGGAGCGGCCCGACCGGGCGGGCCGGGGGAAGTGTCACCTCATGCGCCATACGGCCATGGCGTCGGGTAGGTTGGGCCGAGCAAGGGGCACCGCCCTGCGATGAAGGAGGAAATGGTGTCGATCGTCGTCGGCTTCGTGCCAACCAAGGAGGGGCGGGCGGCTATTGCCCGTGCCGCGGAGGAGTGCCGGCTCCGCCGCGTTCCCATGGTCATCGTCAATTCCGCCCGCGGCGGCCGGGACACCACCGCGTATGGCGCGGACTCGCCCGCCGAGGTCGAGCTCGCCCAACTCGTCGAGCAACTCAAGGCCGACGGCATCGATGTGTCGATGCGCGCACTCGTACGCGGGATGGAGCCCGCCGAGGACCTCATCGCCGTCGCCGAGGAGCTCAAGGCCGACTTCATTGTCATCGGCCTGCGCCGCCGCACCCCGGTCGGCAAACTCATCCTCGGCTCGAATGCGCAGCGCATCCTGCTCGACGCCCCCTGCGCGGTGCTGGCCGTCAAAGCCGACTGACGCAGCGACGGAACAGGCGACGCGAGGGCGCATCGAGCGGGTCTCGCGCGGCTTCAGCGCGGTCGCGTGGGCGAGCAGCGACCCGGATCATGGCGCAGCAGTGGGCAGATTGCCCACCGGAATACGCGAACCCCGGTGCGCCGTTTTATAATGTCGACAGCGGTCCGCGCGTGCCAGGCTCACCATCTTCCTCCCCTCGGTGCGCGGATCACCTGGGAACCCAACCACAGCAAGCTTCACCCGTCGCGGGTGCCTTCACCGTGTCTGCGACGACCACGATTTCTCCCTGCGAAAGGTGTCGTGCCGCAAGTGCCACGAACGTCCGCACCCGCTTCCGAGCTGCCCCGCGAATTCACCCATGCCGCCCTCCAAGACCTGGTTCGCAAGGGCCGCACCGCCGGCTCGGTGACCGGCGAGGACCTCAAGAACGCCATGGCCGATGCCGGCGTGACCCAGCAACGACTCAAGGCCGTCGTCCGGGCCGTGGAGGAGCAGGGGATCGAGGTCGTCGTGGCGGCCCCGGCCAAGTCGGCGCGCCGCAGCGCGGTCAAGACCGCTGCCAAGTCGGCGACCGCGAAGGCGTCGGAAGCCACGCCCGAGACGGCCCCCACCAAGGCTGCGGCCACCCGGACCACCAAGGCCGCGTCCGCCAAGACCGCGGCAGCCAAGGCCGCGCCGGGCAAGACTGCGGCAGCCAAGGCTGCGCCGGCCAAGACGGCGGCGCAGCGCGATGAGGAGGCGGTGGCTGGAGCGACCGCAAAGGCCCCGGCCAAGAAGGCAGCCACCGCGAAGAAGCCCACAGCGAAGAAGGCCACGGCCACCAAGGCCGCCTCATCGACGGCGCCGGACGTCTCGGACGTCGACGACCACGTGACCGAGGACGTCGAGGACATCGACACCGCCGACCTCGCCGAGGACGGCGGCGACGTGGAGGTCGTGGCCGAGGTGATCGACACGACCGAAGCCGAAGCCGAAGCCGAGGCGGCCGACGCAGACGCCGAGGACGAGGAGGGCGAGGACGCCAAGCCCAAGGCGAGCACCGGCGACGAGAACGATGAGTCGGCCGGCTTCGTCATCCGTGACGACGACGAGGACGACGCTCCGGCCCAGCAGGTCGTGACCGCGGGCGCCACGGCCGACCCGGTCAAGGACTACCTCAAGCAAATCGGCAAGGTCGCCCTCCTCAACGCCGAGCAGGAGGTCGAACTCGCCAAGCGGATCGAGGCCGGCCTGTTCGCCGAGGAGCGCCTGGCCACCTTGGACAAGATCGACCAGAAGCTCAAGCGCGAGTTGTGGTGGATCGCCCAGGATGGCAAGAAGGCCAAGAACCATCTTCTCGAGGCCAACTTGCGGCTCGTGGTCTCGCTCGCCAAGCGCTACACCGGCCGCGGCATGCTCTTCCTCGACCTGATCCAGGAAGGCAACCTCGGTCTGATCCGCGCAGTCGAGAAGTTCGACTACACCAAGGGCTACAAGTTCTCGACCTATGCCACCTGGTGGATCCGGCAGGCGATCACGCGGGCCATGGCCGACCAGGCGCGCACCATCCGCATCCCGGTGCACATGGTCGAGGTCATCAACAAGCTCGCCCGCGTCCAGCGCCAGATGCTCCAGGACCTGGGTCGCGAGCCCACCCCGGAGGAGCTGGCCCGCGAACTCGACATGACCCCCGAGAAGGTCGTCGAGGTGCAGAAGTACGGCCGCGAGCCGATCTCGCTGCACACCCCGCTGGGCGAGGACGGCGACTCCGAATTCGGTGACTTGATCGAGGACTCCGAGGCCGTCGTGCCCTCCGACGCGGTCAGCTTCACCCTGCTGCAGGAGCAGCTGCACTCGGTGCTCGACACCCTCTCCGAGCGGGAGGCCGGTGTCGTCGCGATGCGCTTCGGCCTGACCGACGGCCAGCCCAAGACGCTGGACGAGATCGGCAAGGTCTACGGGGTCACCCGCGAGCGGATCCGCCAGATCGAGTCCAAGACCATGAGCAAGCTGCGCCACCCCAGCCGCAGCCAGGTTCTGCGCGACTACCTGGACTGAGCGCCACCGTCGCCGGTCGGCATCGGTGCAGGTCACCCTGCTCCGCGCGCCGGCAGGCGACATCCCGCTCGGGCGTCAGCGGCGGCGGCGCACTAGATCCGCGACCGAATCGCGCACCGGCTCCCAGGCCGCGCGCGGCAAGTCGGCGATCCGTCGGCCCGAGCGGCCGAGGGCGGCCGTCGCGGATGACGGCAGCAGCCGGGCGCGTAGCCTCGGGACCAGCGACCGGCTGGAGTCGACGGCCTCCAGGACGGCATCGACGTCCTTCGCCGGGTCGGCGAAGGACGTGCCCGGGCCGGCATACCGCGCCAGCTCGACGGCGGTGACGACGCGACCGAGGGCAGCGGCTGGTTCCCGAGAGAGCAGCGCGCGCTCGGTCAGATGACCCTGGATCTGCCGCGGAGTCAGGGCGTCGGGCGTGCGTACGCCCAGGTCGCCGATGCGCCGGATCATCTCCTGCCATCTCAACTCGACCATCGCGGCATCGTCCGCCGCAGCGGCGAATCGCCGCCGCCGGATCAGCAGCGCGGTGACGGGCAGGACCAGCGAGCCGATGATGCCCAGAACGAGCGCCAAGACGACCCAGGCGGCTCTCGGGATGTCTCCGACCCGTTGCCAGATCGGCCGGTCCAGCGAGGTCTGCCCCTGCGGCGTGGGCACGTCGACCCCCGGCTGGGCGCGCCGCGTCGTCGACGACGCCGACGCCGTGGTGCTCGAACTCGCGGTGGCGCTCGAGGTGCCATTGCCTTCCCGCGCGTATGCCGGCACCGCGCCACTGCGGCTGGCCGGCGTCGGTTCGAAGCGCAACCAGCCGAGGGGCTCGAAGTACAACTCCGGCCAGGCGTGCGCGTCGCTCGCGAGCACCGTCCGCTCGCCCTTGTCCAGCCGGCCCGGCAGGAAGCCCACCACGATCCGTGCCGGGATCCCGAACTGGCGGGCGAGCATCACCATGGTGCCGGCGAACTGTTGACAGAAGCCTTGCTTGGTGGCCAGGAAGTGCACGATGGGATTGGCCGCCACTCGGTCCTCGCCCTCGGCTACGGGAACCAGGTCAAGGCTGTAGGTGAATGCTGGGGAACGCAGA
The DNA here is from genome assembly GCF_039531165.1 of Nostocoides vanveenii. Taxonomy (NCBI): domain Bacteria; kingdom Bacillati; phylum Actinomycetota; class Actinomycetes; order Micrococcales; family Intrasporangiaceae; genus Nostocoides; species Nostocoides vanveenii. The sequence goes on from NZ_BAAAPN010000055.1 coordinate 27,301, forward strand.
TAGTCCTGGATGGCGATGGCCGCCTCGATGTCGGTGGCCCCCGGTGGCACCACATCCGCCAGCACCTGGCTCAACGCGCCGGTGGCCAGGGGGTCGATCGCCAGGTCTTGCGGGGTGACGGTCTCCTGGTTCCATCCCCGGAACACGCCGTCCGAGACGCGCGACTCCTGCAGCATGGCCGTGGTCGGCACGACCTCGACGCTGGTGACCGTGTACCTCTTCGCCGTGTCCTCGACTTCGACCTGCCCGTTCGCGTATTCGCGCACCGACTCCTGGCCGTCGACGTCCAGGCTCGCCGCGCCATACGGCAAGGCGATACGCGGGTGCAGCAACTCCCCGTCACGGAACTGCCATTCGGCGCGTTCAATGTTGTCGGACGGCACCGCATCCAGGATGGACGTCAGGCCCGGCGGCAGCGCGTCCGGGACCAACGCTGTCAGTGGGGTACCCCGCGAAACCGCGCGATCAGCGATCGTCGAATCGGTCCGGAAGTTGCCATTGCCGACATACTCATCCAGGATCGCCACGCGCAGCGGGCTCGGCGACGGATCGCTGGTCCGATAGGTCAACACCGGCTTGTCCGACGGGCTTTGCAGATTGCGCTTGAGATCCAAGGTCGTGCTCAACGCGAATCCCGCGTCCGACGTCCCGTTGGAACTGCGCCCCAAGCCGTCGACCAGGAAACGCGTGGGGAAGTGCGGCACGATCAAGGGCACCGCGATCGCGGCCGCCAGCACGGCGATCCCGATATTGCGCGCGACGTCGGCGAAACTGTCCACCGGGTCCCGCGGCCGATCGCCCTCGACCGGCCGGGCCACCAAGGTCGCCCACCGTCGCAGCGAGCCGGTGCCGGTGCGCGCCAGCATCACCAGCCAGAGCACCGCCGGGGCCGCGAAGTAGTACCAAGCCAGCGGGGCCCCGCTGTTGGTTGCGGTGACGAGGTAGGCGGCCACGAGCGCGATACCGGCCACGGCGGGGCTGCGTCGGGTGACCGCGCAAAAGTCGATCAGCGCCACAAAGAGCAGCGTCAGCAGCGTCAGGCCGACGATGATGCCCCGGTTGGTCGGGGCCGGCGCGGCATACCGAACGAGGGTCATCCGGCCCTCGAAGAGGACGTTGTTGAAGGCGCGCACTGTCTCCCAGGTGGGCAATCCGAACCACGTATGCCCGCGCCCGTGCAGCAGGACTGCGGCCTCCAGGCCGGCGAGCAGTTGCACCAGGAGGACCAGCAGCCCGCGACGGATCACCAAGCGAGCCAGCAGCCCGGTCACGACCACGACGAGCGAGACCAGGACAGCCGGGCCGGTCCAGGAGTAGCTGTCGAAGAGGGTGCTCAGGGGCGCGAGCGCGGCCCACGAGGCCGCGGCGGCGAGCAGCGCGTCCGGCAGCCGGGCGGCGGCCGGCCTCATCGGACACCCGCCGCTGCGGTCTCGACCGAGGACCACGCCTCGGCCACTCCCATGCCGACCGGAACGACGACCGTCCCCCAGCCGCGGTCGCGCAAGCGGGCAGCCGTCGCTCCGGCGGCCTCGGCCGACAATCCGGGGAGCTCCTGAACGAGCGCGATGCCTGCCGATCCGGGCGGCCGGACGCGGCTGAGCAGGTCGGCCTCGTGGTCGGGGAGCGGGCAGACGACGGCCACGCACAGCGCACCGCCGGCGGCGGCCTCCGCGGCCGCCTCGATGCTCGGGACCAGGGTCGGCGAATCCGATGTGTCCGCCACGGCCAGCTCGATCAAGGCATCGTCGAGGCGCAGGGCATCGCGTGTGGCGTCGCCGAGCACCCGACCGTCCAGCGCCAGCCGGGCGGCGACGCCACTGGGGATGACGAGGGCCAGGATGGAGGCGGCGGCCGTGACTGCCCACTCGAAGGAAGCGGCAGGACGGGGCTCGCCCTCGCATTGGGCTCGATTGTCCAACAGGAGCACCGCCCGCCGAGTTGCGGGCCGCTCTTCCTGTCTCACCATCAGGTCGCCGGTGCGCGCGGTGGCAGGCCAGTGGATGCGCCGGAGGTCGTCGCCGTCGCGATACTCGCGCACCGAGACATCGTCTTCGCCGTGCAGCGCGATCATGTGCGGCACCGAACCCTCGCTGCCGAGGCCGCCGATGATCCGGGTCGCCAGCAGGGGAACCACCTTCGGCAACACGATCAGTTCGCCCACCCCGGGGACGATGGCATGCCGGATCGTCAACTCGAAGGGATCCTTGATCCGCAGGCCCAGTGGTCCGAGTTGGTGGCGGCCGCGGACCGAGCAGCGGACACGGTAATGGAGTTGGTGGCTGACACCCGCGCCCATGCGAGGGATCACGAAACGCGGCCGGTCACCGAGGGCGTAGTCGAGCTGCTCCTCGGCCATCATGATCGGGGTCGTGCGTGTCCCGGGGTTGGTGATGAACAACTGCACATCCCCGGGCTCATCGACGGGGACCACGGCCGGGGCCACATCGCGCCGGGTGGTCATGGCGACGTGCTGCGTGCGGCTCAGCACGAGCACGAGAACCGGAAGGCCGGCGACCAGGACGCCGGCGCGCGTGATATCGCGGAAGCCGAGCAGGATGCCGCAGACGACCAGCGCCACACCGACCGCGACGAAGGCCCGGCCACGCAGGGTCAGGGCGTCGGTCGTGCGCCGCCGGGGCATCAGAATCCCGGTGCCGGAACGCGCACCCGGTCGGTGACCGAGCGCAGGACATCGGCCGGGGAACGCCGGGCATGCAGGGTCTCGCCGGTCAGCAGGATCCGGTGGCCCCACACCGGGACGACCAGCGCCTGGACGTCGTCGGGCAGCACATAGTCGCGCCCGGCGAGAGCCGCGTGGGCGCGGCAGGCGCGCAACAGGTGCAGCGTGGCGCGCGGGGATACGCCCAAGCGCAGGGCCGAACTCTCGCGGGTAGCCGTCGCCAGGTCGACGATGTACTGGCGGATGGAGTCGGAGGAATGGACCAGCCGCACGGCATGGATCAGCCGGCTGACGGTCGCGGCGTCGGTGACCGGCTGCAGACGCTCCAGGGGTGATCCGGAGCCGTGCCGGCTGAGCATGTCGATCTCACTGCGCGGGTTCGGATACCCGAGCGAGACCCGCGCCATGAAGCGGTCGCGCTGGGCCTCGGGGAGGGGATAGGTGCCCTCCATCTCGATGGGGTTCTGCGTCGCCATGACGATGAAGGGATGCGGGAGGGTATAGGTCCGCCCGTCCACCGTGACATTGCCCTCCTCCATGCATTCGAGCAGGGCCGACTGGGTCTTCGGCGAGGCGCGGTTGATCTCGTCGCCGACGACGACATTGGCGAAGATCGCGCCCGGCCGGAACTCGAAGGAGCGCACGTCCTGGTTGAACATGCTCACGCCGGTGATATCGCTGGGGAGCAGGTCCGGTGTGAACTGGATGCGTCGCACGGTGCAGTCGATGGACTTGGCCAAGGTCTTGGCCAGCATCGTCTTGCCGACACCCGGCACGTCCTCGAGCAGCAGGTGGCCCTCGGCCAGCAAGGCCGTGATCGCTGTCTGGACCACCTCGGGCTTGCCTTCGATGACGGTCCGCATCGCGCCCGCCAGGCTTGTCGTGACCTCGAGCACCTCTTCGAGCGCCCGCGCCCGCGTGACCTCGGTGGGTCCGCCTCGCTGATCAGCCACAGTGCCGCCTCCTTCGCTGCCCCCGACGTGCAGCACGCCGTCATCTTCCCCCACGAACCCCCCGGCGGTAGCCCGGTGAGCCCGCTTCGTCACCATCTCGCGACCGAACGCCGCAAGTTGGCCGAGACAAAGCGAAAAGTGCCCCACTTTCCCCCACCCACGAATGACCTGCAATTTCAGCTCTGTACGTACGGGAAACGCGAACAATTTCGACTTGATAGCGACATTGGTGGGGTAAGGTGGGGGAAATCGGTGGAGCCTGGGTGGAAGGTGGGTGATGGGCTCGATGACTGCGGCCTTTCTCGGCTCCTACACCCCGCGCCTCGACGAGAAGGGCCGGCTCTTCCTCCCCGCCAAGTACCGCGACGGCCTCGGTGAGAAGGTCGTGCTGACCAAGGGCCCCGACCGCTGCGTGACCATCTACCCCGAGGCGGTCTTCCACGCCCGCATCGCCGCCCGGCTCGCGAGCGCCACCACCTCCAGCCGCAGCGTGCGCAATCTGCGACGCGCGCTGCTCGGACAGGCCGCGGACGAGGCGCCGGATCGCCAGGGCCGGGTGACCATCCCCGCCCCGCTGCGTGCCTATGCCGGATTGGATCGCGACTGCACCGTGGTCGGGCAGGGCGACTACGTCGAGGTGTGGGACACCGCGGCCTACGCGGAGATCGAAGCCTCCAGCAACCTCGAACTCGACGACCTCAACGCCGATGGGGAGGAGTTCGTGTTCTGACCCGATGCGGTGGCCCGCGGCCTCCAGCCGTCCTCCCGACCCGACTTCCCCCGTGCCGGGGCGGCTGGGGACCACGAGCCATCGCTTCCCAGGCACCACCTCCCTCCACCGTCATCCAGCCCCAGCTCTAAGCCCCCGAGAGGCCATCCATGACCAGCGGAGCACCTGCCGACTTCCGGCACGTGCCCGTCCTGCTCGACCGGATCGTGGACCTGCTCGCGCCATCGCTCGCCGAGCCCGGCAGCGTCGTGCTCGACGCCACCTTGGGCTTGGGTGGGCACGCGGAAGCGCTGCTGGCCGCCTGCCCGAACGCCCGGCTGATCGGGCTGGACCGCGACCGGGAGGCGCTGGCTCGCGCGGGGGAGCGGCTCGCGGCATACGGGGACCGGGTGTGCGGTGTGCACGCGGTCTACGACGAGGTGCCGGCCGTGCTCGCCGATCTCGGCGTTGCGCGCGCGCAGGCGGTCCTCTTCGACCTCGGGGTCTCGTCGCTGCAGCTCGACGACGGCGGGCGCGGCTTCGCCTACCGCTTCGACGGGCCGCTCGACATGCGGATGGATCAAAGCAGCGGACAGAGCGCGGCCGATCTGCTGGCCACTGCGGATGCCGCGGAGTTGACGCGGATCCTGCGTGACTACGGCGAGGAGCGATTCGCCGCGCGGATCGCCCGCGCGATCCTCGCCCAGCGAGCCGTCCGCCCCATCACCACATCGGCCGAGCTCGTCCAGCTGCTCACCGCCACCATCCCCGCCGCTTCGCAGCGCACCGGCGGGCACCCGGGCAAGCGGACCTTCCAGGCGCTGCGTATCGCGGTCAACGACGAACTGCGCGTATGGGAGCGTGCCCTCCCCGCCGCCATCGACGCCCTCGCCGTCGGCGGACGGATCGCCGTGCTCTCCTACCACTCCCTCGAGGACCGGATCACCAAGACGGTGCTCGCCTCCGGCGCGCGCAGCAGCGCGCCCGTCGGGCTGCCGGTCGAACTGCCGGAACACCGCCCCTATCTGCGCCTGCTCACCCGCGGTGCCGAGGAGGCTTCCGCCGCCGAACAGGCGCGCAACTCCCGATCCGCCTCCGTGCGCCTGCGCGCCGCCGAACGCCTCCGCGAAACGAAAGGAACCCGATGAGCCAGCTCCACGCCATCGACGTGAGCCCGGTCCCCACCAGGCGCCCCATCCGGCCGACGCTGACCGTCGTGCCGAGCCGGTATGTCGCCCGGCAGTTCGGCTTCATCGTCGTGCTCGGTGTCACCTTGATCGTGGGCCTGCTGGCTGCCTTGATGGTCAACACCGCCCTGGCCAAGGGCACCTATGTCCGCGGCGCCCTGGTCGGAGAATCGAACATCCTCGCCGACCGCCAGGAGGTGCTGACGCACGAACTCGATCAGCTGCGGGCGCCCGCCGCGTTGGCGACCAAAGCGCTCAAGCTCGGCATGGTGCCGGCGCAGTCCCCGGCGTTCATCAACCTCAGCGCCGGGACCGTCGTCGGCGTGGCGCAGGCGGCCAAGTCGGACAAGGCGTTTACGGTGATCACGGCTCCCACGCTGGGGCCGGTCAAGGGCACCAAGTCGGCCAAGACCTCAGCAGCATCAAAGGGCACCAAGACCGCCACCAAGACCACCGCGAAGGCCGGCGCCACCTCGGGCGCGACGGACAAGAAGGACTGAGCGCAGAGCCGTGACGCAGCGCATCGAACCGCCTCGGCGGCGCCTGGCGAACCCGGCCCGGCCGGCTGCGCCGGGCTCGGCTCGCCGGCCCGTTGCCGGTCAGCCGTCCGGCGCCCGGGGCGGGTCGGCAGCTGGCGGCGAGACGAGAAGACTGCGCGCGGACACCACGCCGCCGGCCCGAGTGGTGGGTCAACCTCCGCGGCGCGCAGCCGGCGGGCCCCCCTCGCGGCCGCCGCGGCTGCCGAGACGCACCAATCCCGGCGCCAACCCCCGGGGCCGGGCGCGGGGCCTGATGATCGGCCTGCTCTTCGTGCTCAGCCTTTTCGGCGCGCAACTGGTGCGGATCCAGGGCCTCGATGCGGGCGGGACGGCCGAAGCCGGCCAGAAACTACGGGTGGTCAATGAGACGCTGCCAGCGCTGCGGGGCACGATCACCGATGCCACCGGGACGATCCTGGCCTCCAGCATCGAGAAGCGGGATGTCATCGCCGACCCCACGGCCATACCGAAATATCAAAAGACGGTAGCCAAGAAGCTGACTGTCGTGGGGGTCGACGGGGCGGTCGCCGACCTCGCGCCACTGCTCGGGATGGATCCCGCGACGCTTAAGGTCAAGCTGACGGTCAAGGGGCAGTACTCCCGCGTCATCGACAACATCTCGCCGCTGACCTGGAACGAGGTCGCCAAGCTCGGCATCCCCGGCATCACCAGCGTGCGGACCTCGGAGCGAACTTATCCCCAGGCGACGACCGCGGCGAGCCTGATCGGCATCACCAATGCCGGCCAGGACGGCGTCAGCGGACTGGAGGCCTATCTCAACCCCACGTTGCGCGGCACGCCCGGCGAACTTAAGTATGAGATCGGTCAGGACGGCATCCGGCTCCCGATGGGCTTCACCAAGGAGTCCGCCGCGACCAACGGCCACGATGTCCAACTGACCATTCGCAACGACCTGCAGTGGTATGCCCAGAACGCCCTGGCCCAGAAGATCAAGGAGGTCAAGGCCGCCTCCGGCACCGTCGTGGTGCAAAGCGCCAAGACCGGCGAACTCTTGGCCCTCGCGTCCTACCCGACCTTCGACCCCAATGATCTGTCGAAGGGCGTCGGGTCGTGGAACAACCTGGCCTTCTCGGAGGTCTTCGAGCCCGGCTCGACCGCCAAGGTGGTCACGGCCGCGGCGGCGCTCGAGGAGGGCAAGGTCAGCCCGAGCACGCCGATGGTCGTGCCCTACTCACTGCACCGCTCCGATCGCACTTTCAGCGACAGCCACGCGCACCCGACCGAATACCTCACCTTCGCCGGGGCACTCGCGCAGTCGAGCAACACCGGCATCATCCTCGTCAGCGAGACCCTCAAGGCGGCGGTCTTGGAGGAGTATTTCCGCAAGTTCGGCTTCGGCGCCAAGAGTGCGGTCTCTTTCCCAGGAGAGAGCTCCGGTCTGCTCGCCAAGTCCAGTGACTGGAGTGGGTCGCAGCGCTACACCGTCGCCTTCGGACAGGGCCTCTCGATCACGGCGATCCAGGCCGCCGGGGTCTACCAGACCATCGCCAATGGCGGGGTGCACATCGCCCCCAGCCTGATCAAGGCCACCCAAAACGCGTCCGGGACCATGGTCGCCGCCCCGGCCCCCGAGCAGAACCGCGTCATCTCCAAGAACACCGCGACCCAGCTGAGCCAGATGCTCGAGGGCGTCGTCGGCTCCGAAGGCACCGCGCCGGCCGCCGTGATCGACGGCTACCGCGTTGCCGGCAAGACCGGCACGGCCATCTACTACGACGCCAAGGTCGGCAACTACCGCGGCTACACGGCGAGCTTCATCGGCTATGCCCCGGCAGCGGACCCGGAACTCGTGGTCTCGGTCATCGTCCAGAAGCCGACCTCGCCCTACTACGGTGGTCTGGTGGCCGCCCCTGTTTTCCACGACGTCATGACGTATGCATTGTCCTCGCTGGACATTCCGCCGACGCCGGGGGACACGACGCCACCGGAACTGACGCTGAAGCTGACCAGCCCGCCCGACGCGAACGACCCGGCAGTCCTGCGGGACGGTCGCCGGTAGGCGGCACAACGCATGGTCACCCTGCGCCCCAGTCACACCCAACCGGTCGCCCTCGGCGAACTCGCCACCCAACTAGGACTTCCAGCGCCCGGTAGCGCGGTCGCCGTTGCCGGCGTCACCCTCGACTCTCGTTCGGTGCGCTCCGGCGATCTGTATGCCGCGCTGCCCGGCGCCAACGTCCACGGCGCGTCCTTCGCGGCCGGGGCCGCCGCTGCCGGCGCGGTGGCGATCCTCACGGATCCGACGGGGGCGGAGGTGATCACGGGCGCGGGCGTCGACCTGCCGGTGCTCGTGGTGCCCGATCCGCGCGCGGTCCTCGGTGGCCTCGCCGCCCGCGTGTATGCCAGCCCGCCCGCTGGGCTGGCACTGGTCGGCATCACCGGCACCAATGGCAAGACGACGACCGCCTATCTTCTCGACTCCGCCCTGCGCGCGCTCGGTCAGCAGGTCGGCCTGGTTGGGACCGTCGAGACCCGCGTCGGCCCCACCCGGGTCAAGAGCGAGCGGACCACCCCGGAATCGACCGAGGTGCATGCCCTGCTGGCCGCCATGCACGAGGCCGGCTGTGCGACCTGTGTGATGGAGGTGTCCAGCCATGCGCTGACCCTGCACCGGGTCGACGGCGTCGTCTATGACGTGGCCGTCTTCACCAACCTTTCGCAAGACCATCTCGACCACCACGGCAGCATGGAGCGCTACTTCCAAGCGAAGGCGTCGCTCTTCACCCCGGAACGGGCGCGCCACGGCATCGTCTGCGTCGATGACCAGTGGGGCCGGCGGCTAGCGGCCGACGCCCCCATCCCGGTAACCACCCTCGCCGGTGGCGCCGAAGCCGATGCCGACTGGCGAATCATTGCGGACCCCGATGATCCGGCTGCCTTCGCCCTGACGGGCACCGACGCCACGCTGGATCTGCGCTCGGCGCTGCCCGGGGACTTCAACCGGGTTAACACCGCGCTCGCTGCCCTCGTGCTGTTGCAGCTGGGCCACGATGTCGACGACGTCGTGGCGGCGGTGCGCACCGACCCGCACGTTCCGGGCCGGATGGAACGCGTCACACCGACCGGCGGCGGGACGGCTCCACTCGCCGTCGTGGACTATGCCCATACCCCCGAGGCCGTCGCCGCCGCGCTGGCGGCGCTGCGCGGGCATACGGCCGGGTCGATCGTCGTCGTTCTCGGAGCCGGGGGCGACCGCGACACCACCAAGCGCGCGGCGATGGGGGCCGCCGCTGCCCACGGGGCGGCGCTCGTGATCGTCACCGACGACAACCCCCGATCCGAGGAGCCGGCGGCGATCCGGGCCGCCGTGCTTGCGGGCGCCCGCTCGGCGGACGCGACGGCGCAGATCAGCGAGATCCCCGACCGCCGGGAGGCGATCTCCGCCGCGGTCGCCGAGGCGATCCGACGGGGACCGGGAAGCGCCGTGGCCGTCGTCGGCAAGGGCCACGAGAGCGGCCAGGACATCGCGGGCGTGGTGCATCCCTTCGACGACCGGGTCGAGTTGCAGACCGCCCTCGACGCTTGGTGCGGAGGTGGCGCGTGATCCCCCTCAGCCTGGCCGAGATCGCTGCCGTCACCGGGGGCGAAGTGGCCGGCATCGCTCCCGAGGCGGCCGAGACGCTGGTCGTCGACGGTCCCGTTGTGACCGACTCGCGCGAGGCGCGCGCAGGCAGCCTCTATATCGCGCGCATCGGCGCCGAGAACGACGGCCATCGCTTCATCGCCAACGCCCAGGCCGGCGGCGCCGTGGCCGCCCTGGTCACCCAGGACACCGGTCCCCTGCCGCGCGCGGTCGTCGCCGACGAGCAGGCCGCCTTCGTCGCTCTCGCCCGCCACCTGGCGCAGGCCGTGCCCGGGCTGCTCATCGCCGGCATCACCGGGTCGTCGGGCAAGACCTCGACCAAGGACCTGCTCGGGCAGGTTCTCGCCACCGCCGGTGAGACCATCGCCCCGGTCGGCTCGTTCAACTCCGAGGTCGGCGTCCCGTTGACCGTCGCGCGGGTCACCCCGACCACGCGCTTCCTCGTCGTCGAGATGGGGGCCCGCGGCATCGGCCACATCGCCTACCTGACCCAGATCGCGCCGCCGCGCATCGGGATCGTGCTCAATGTGGGCTCGGCGCACGTCGGTGAGTTCGGTTCTCGGGAGGCGATCGCCCTCGCCAAGGCGGAGTTGGTCGCCGCCTTGCCGGATGACGGCCTGGCGATCCTCAATGCCGACGACCCCGCCGTGCGCGCGATGGCCGACGCGACCCGCGCACGGGTCCAGTTGGTCGGCACCGCGCCCGACGCGGATCTGCGGGCGGACGACATCGCCCTGGACCCCGCCGGCCGGGCCGGCTTCCGAGTCACCACACCGGCCGGGGCCGCCGACGTGACGCTCGCCGTCGCCGGTCGCCACCAGGTCGGCAATGCCCTTGCGGTCATCGCCGCCGCGCTCGAGGCCGGTATGCCGCTTCCCGCCATCGTGACCGCGCTCGCGACCGCGGGGCCGGTCAGCCGCTACCGGATGGAGGTCAGCGAGCGCGCCGACGGGGTCACTATCGTCAACGACGCCTACAACGCCAATCCGGAGTCGATGGCCGCCGCGCTGGCGGCGCTGGAAACCATGGGCGCCGGGCGCCGACGGATCGCCGTCCTCGGCCCGATGCTCGAGCTCGGGGTCGAGTCCGATGCCGCGCACGCCGACGTCGGTGCCCTGGTCGCCGCCCACGGCGTCGACGCGCTGGTGGTCGTCGACCCGGTCGCCGCACCCATCGGCATCGGAGCCCAGGCCGCCGGGAGCGCGGCCGAGGTTCGTTATGCGGCGGATGCCGAAGCGGCATACGCTGATGCGGTTGCCCTCGTCCGTCCCGGCGACATCGTGCTGGTCAAGTCGAGCAATGGCGCGGGCCTACGATTCCTGGGGGACCGACTGCGCGACACGCAGCCGTCCGACAAGGAGGAAGAGACGCGGTGAAGGCCGTCCTCATCTCTGCCGTTGTGGCACTCGTCATCGGGCTGCTGGGAACTCCCGCCTATATCAAGTTCTTGGTCCGGCGCGGCTATGGCCAGTTCATCCGCGACGACGGCCCCACCTCCCACCACACCAAGCGCGGCACGCCGACGATGGGCGGCACCGTGATCATCGCCGCCACCCTGATCGGCTATTTCGCTGCCCACGCGTTGACCGTCTGGCAGGTGTCGGCCAGCGGGCTGCTCGTGCTCTTCCTGATGGCCGGCCTGGGCCTGGTCGGCTTCCTCGACGACTACATCAAGATCTCTCGCCAACGCTCGCTCGGCCTGCGCTCCAAGCAGAAACTCGCCGGTCAGGCCCTCGTGGCGATCATCTTCGCGGTCCTCGCCCTCCGGTTCCCCGACAGCGGCGGGCTCACTCCGGCCTCGAGCGCGATCTCTTTCGTGCGTGACACGCCGATCAATCTCGACATCGGTCCACCGCTGCTCGGCATCGCGCTTTTCGTCATCTGGGCCAATGTGATGATCTCCGGCACCTCCAATGGCGTCAACCTCACCGACGGCCTGGACGGACTGGCGACCGGCGCCTCGACCATGGTGTTCGCGGCCTATGTGCTGGTCGGGATCTGGCAGAGCAACCAGAACTGCCAGAGCCTGCCCGGCCTGAAGTGCTACGACGTGCGCGACCCGCTCGACCTGGCCGTCGTCGCGGCCGGTGGGATGGGCGCGTGCTTCGGCTTTCTGTGGTGGAATGCCGCGCCCGCCAAGATCTTCATGGGTGATACCGGCTCGCTCGCGCTCGGTGGCGCGCTCGCCGGGCTGGCCATCCTGTCCCGGACCGAACTGCTGATCATCGTCTTGGGTGGCCTCTTCGTCACCATCACCTTGTCGGTGATCATCCAGGTCGCCTCCTTCAAATCCACCGGTAAACGGGTCTTCCGGATGGCGCCCTTACAACATCACTTCGAGTTGTTGGGCTGGCAGGAAGTCACCATCGTCATCCGCTTCTGGATCATCGCCGGGCTCTTCGTGGCCCTTGGCCTGGGCCTGTTCTATGCCGAATGGGTCGTGGGTGGGGCATGACGGCCCGTCGTGACGTCGCGGACCTGACCCACCGGGACGCGGCCTGGTCCGGCCTGCGCGTGCTCGTCGCCGGCCTCGGCATCAGCGGCTTCGCGGCCGCCGATGCGCTCGCCGAGCGGGGTGCGCAGGTGGTTCTCGTCGACGCCGCGGTGCCGGCGCCCGACTCCGCCGCCGCGGGGCGCGCCCAGATCCTTGAGGTCCTGGACGTCGAGGTGCGCACCGGAGCCGAGGCGGCAGCCGCCCTCCCCGGCGGCCGAGAGCTCGACCTCGTGGTGACCTCGCCCGGCTGGCGCCCGGACCAGCCCCTGCTGGCCGCAGCGGCGGCCGCCGGGATCCCGGTCTGGGGTGAGGTCGAACTGGCCTGGCGGATGCGCGCGCGCGAGGGGGCGGCGCCCTGGCTGACGATCACCGGCACCAACGGCAAGACGACCACGGTGCAGATGCTCGCCGCCATCCTGCGGGCGGCCGGCCTCCGGGCCACGAGCGCGGGCAATGTCGGCACACCGATCCTCGAGGCCGTCCTGCATCCCGAGCCGTATGACGTGATCGCCGTCGAGTTGTCGAGCTTCCAGTTGCACTGGTCCTCTTCGCTGCGCCCGCTGGCCTCGGTCTGCCTGAACATCGCGCCCGATCACATCGACTGGCACGGCTCGCTCGCCGACTACGAGAAGGACAAGGGCAAGGTCTACGCCAATACCGAGATCGCCTGCGTCTACAACGTCCAGGACCCGGCGACCGAGCGCCTCGTCGAGCAGGCCGAGGTGATCGAGGGCTGCCGGGCCATCGGATTCACGCTCGGTGTCCCGGCCCGCTCCATGGTCGGCCTCGTCGACGACATCCTGGCCGACCGCGCGTTTGTCGAGGACCGCGCCACCAGCGCCGTCCCGGTGGCGAGCCTGGGGGACCTGGAGCAGAACGGCATACCGGCCGCGCCGCATGTCGTCGCGAATGCGCTGGCGGCGGCCGCGCTCGCGCGGGCCTACGGTGTGCATCCGCATGCGGTGGCCGCGGGGCTGCGCGACTTCGTGCCCGAACCCCACCGCGTCGCGTATGCCGGCGAGGTCGCCGGCGTGCGCTTCGTCGACGACTCCAAGGCCACCAACCCGCACGCCGCGTCGGCCTCCCTGGCGGCCTACGAGCACATCGTCTGGATCGCCGGCGGGCTGCTCAAGGGCGCCGAGATCGACGACCTGGTGGAGCGATTCGCCGGGCGCCTGCGCGGGGCGGTGCTCATCGGTGCCGACCGCGCGCGAATTGCCGAATCCCTCGCTCGACACGCGCCCGACCTCCCCGTGGTCGACCTCGCCGACACCGACACTGGTGCGATGGATCGTGCCGTGGTGGCGGCCGCACGCCTGGCCCAGCCGGGAGATGTGGTGCTGCTGGCGCCGGCGGCCGCGTCCATGGACATGTTCGCCAACTACGGCGCACGCGGCGATGCCTTCACGGCCGCGGTCGCGCGCCTGACGTCCAGCGGGGAGTAGCTCAGTGAGCAGTGCCAGCACGACGCCGGCCTCGGGCGTCGCGAACCGGCGCGCCTTCGGCAGGACGCGCGAGTTGCTCGACTCGCCCGCGGCCACCTACTACCTGCTGCTCGCGGTCACCGCGCTATTGGTCTCGGTCGGTCTGGTCATGGTGCTGTCGGCGTCGATGATCGTCTCGCTCAAGGACGACGACACCCCCTTCGCCGTCTTCAAGGGCCAGCTGGTCTTCGCGATCCTCGGGCTTGTTGCGCTGGTCATCGCCATGCGCCTGCCCATGTCGTTCTGGAAGCGGATCGGCGGCCTCGCCCTGCTCGTGGCGGTCTTCCTGCAATTGCTGGTGGTCTTCACCCCGCTCGGCACCGGCCAGGGCGGCAACCGCAACTGGCTGGACCTCAAGTTCACCTCCCTGCAGCCCTCCGAGCTCGGCAAGCTCGCGTTGGTGCTCTTCGGGGCCCGCGTGCTCGCCCAGAAGCGACGGGTTCTCGGTGACTTCCGCGAGGCAATGATCCCCTTCGTGATGCCGGCGGCCGCGATCGTGCTGTTGCTGGTGATGATCGGGCATGACCTCGGCACCGCCATGGTCATCGCCGCGCTGGTCGCGGGAATGCTCTTCGCCGCCGGCGTCCGGCTGCGCTGGTTCGCGGCCGCCGGCATCGGTGGCGTCGCCCTGTTGGCACTAGCCACCTTGACCAGCTCCAACCGCCTAGGCCGGATCAACATCTGGCTCAACCCCTCGGTCTGCAAGCCCAAGAACGAGGACCTGTACTACGGCATTTGCCGCCAGCCGCTGCACGCTCAGTTCGCCCTGGCCGACGGCGGCGTGACCGGGATCGGTTTGGGCGCGAGCAAGGAGAAGTGGCAGTGGCTCTCGGAGCCGCACAACGACTTCATCTTCGCCATCATCGGTGAAGAGCTGGGCCTGATCGGCGCGCTCATCGTGCTCGCCCTTTTCGCGGTCTTTGCGTATGCCACGTATCGCCTCGTCGTGCGAACCGACGACTTCTTCGTGCGCATTGCGGCCGTCGGGGTGATGGTATGGATCCTCGTGCAGGCCATCATCAATATCGGTGCCGTGATCGGGACGCTGCCGATCATCGGCGTCCCGCTGCCCTTCGTCTCCTCTGGTGGCTCGTCGCTGATCACCACCATGCTCGCGGCCGGGATGCTCCTCGCCTTCGCCCGGGCCGAACCCGGCTGCCGAGAGGCCCTGGCGCTGCGCCCGTCTGCCGTCAAGGGTTCGATGGCAGTGCTCGGCCGGGCGCGACGAAAGACCACCTCATGAGCGAGTTGGAGCTTCCCGACTCGGTGCTGCTGGCCGGCGGGGGATCCGCCGGGCATGTCTCGCCGCTGCTGGCCCTCGCCGACACGCTGCGCGTGATCCGGCCCGATATCGCCATCGCCGCGCTCGGCACGGCCACCGGGCTCGAAGCCCGGTTGGTGCCCGAACGGGGCTATCCGCTGCACACCATCCCCAAGGTGCCCTTGCCGCGCCGGCCCTCCGGCGACCTGGTCGCGGTGCCGGGCAAGTTGCGCGGCGCCGTCCAGGCGGCCGCGGCCGCGATCGACGAGACCGGCGCCCAGGTGGTCGTCGGCTTCGGCGGCTATGTCTCGACCCCGGCCTACCTGGCCGCTCGGCGCGCGGGCATCCCGATCGTGATCCACGAGCAGAACGCGCGGGCCGGCCTGGCCAATCGCCTCGGCGCCCGGATGACACCCTTCGTCGGCACCACCTTCGCCTCGACCAAGCTGACCCACAGCCAGGTCGTGGGCATGCCGTTGCGACCCGAGATCAGCACCTTGGACCGGGCCGCGATGCGCGAGGAGGCCCTGGCGCACTTCGGGCTGGATCCCCAATGGCCGACCCTGCTGGTGACCGGCGGTTCCCTCGGCGCCAAGCGGCTCAACGATGCCTTCGAGGCGCGCGCCCTGGACCTCTCGGCCGGCGGCGTCCAGGTGCTCCACCTGACCGGCGCCGGCAAGGCCTTCGAGGTCGGTGACACCGGCACCGGCGCGCCCTATGTCGTGCGCCCGTATGCCGATCGGATGGAGCTGGCCTACAGCGTCGCCGACCTGGTGGTCGCGCGCGCCGGCGCCAACACGGTCTGCGAGCTGACCGCCGTCGGCCTGCCGGCGATCTATGTGCCCTTGCCGATCGGCAACGGCGAGCAGGAGCTCAACGCCGCCGATGTCGTTGCTGCCGGCGGTGGCCTGCTCGTCCCGGACGCGAGTGTGAATCCGGAGTGGGTCGCCGAGACGGTGATCCCGCTGCTGCGCGACGGCGACCGGCTGCGCGCCATGGCCCGTGGCGCGGCCTCGGTGGGGCAAGCGGGCGGTGACCGCCTGCTGGCGGGGCTGGTCGCGCAGGCATACGCAACCCGGAGCATGAAGAGGTAAGTCGTGCCCTACGGCGTCAACGAACGTTTCGACTTCGGCGAGCCGACCCGGCCCGCCGCCGCGCTCGGTCGCGTCCATTTCATCGCCATCGGCGGTAGCGGCATGTCCGGCGTCGCCGCCTTCCTCAGCGATCTCGGTGTCACGGTATCCGGCTGCGACGGCGCCGAGAGCCCGGCCGTCGAGCGGCTGCGCGCCGACGGCATCGCGGTCGCCATCGGCCACGACCCCGCGCACCTCGTGGGCGTGGACACCGTGATCGTCTCCTCCGCCATTCCCGAGAGCAACGCGGAGCTCGCCGCCGCACGCGCCGATGGGCGCGCCGTGCTCCACCGGGCCCAGGCGCTCGCAAGTGCCATGGGCGATGACACGCGGGTGGCGGTCGCGGGCGCCAATGGCAAGACGACCACGTCGGCGATGATCGTCTCGGCGCTGCGCGCCGCCGGGGCCGACCCGTCCTTTGCGATCGGCTCGGAACTGGTCGATCTCGGCCGCAACTCGCTGCGCGGGAGCGGGCAGGTCTTCGTGGCCGAGGCCGACGAGTCAGACGGCTCCTTCCTCAGCTACCGCCCCCACATCGCGGTGGTCACCAATGTCCAGCCGGATCACCTCGACTTCTACGGCGACGTCGCCCACGTCGAGGCAGCGTATGCCGCTTTCGCCCGCTCGGTAGAGCCCGGCGGTGTGCTCGTCGCTTTCGCCGACGACGCCGGGTCGGCGCGGCTGGCGTCCGCGATGCGCGCCGCCGGGCGCCGCGTCATCACCTACGGCGAGGCGCCGGAGGCGGATGTGCGCATCACCGACGTCGCCGTCGCGGGCCTGACCAGCCGGGCGATCGTCACCTATGACGGGATGCCCCTCGACCTGACTGTCGCTGCTCCGGGACGGCACAACCTGGTCAACGCGGTGGCCGCCCTGAGCGTCGGCTGGGCCGGTCTGGGTCTGGACCCGGTCGCCCTCGCCGCGGGGCTGGCGGCCTTCCCCGGCACCCGGCGCCGCTTCGAGCGGCGGGGGAGCGCCGCCGGTGTCGACGTGGTGGACGACTACGCCCACAATGCGCCGAAGGTCGCGGCCGTCGTTGCCGGAGCACGCGCCGTCGTCGCGCCGGGTGCCTCGGTGCGCGTGGTCTTCCAACCCCACCTGTACTCCCGGACCCGAGACTTTGCCCCGGGCTTCGCGGCCGGCCTGGCCGGGGCGGACCAGGTCGTGCTCCTTCCCGTCTATGGAGCGCGGGAGCAGCCGATGCCCGGTGTCGACTCCCACCTGATCGCCGCGGAACTGGCTGCGCTCGGTGGCGAGGCCGAGTTGGCCGCCGATCCCGCGGACGCCGTGCGCCGCCTGGTGGCGAAGGCCGCTGCCGGGGACCTGGTGCTCACCGTCGGAGCAGGTGACGTCACCCGGCTCGCCCCGCTGATTCTCGCGGCCCTGGACGGAGGCCGGGAATGAGGCTCGGCACTCCCGAGACGGCGCGCTCCGACGGGCGCGTGACGGCTTTCCCGGGCGGCCTGGCCCGGTCGGCCGGGCGAGGCGGACGACGCCGCCTGGCGTGGCTCGCCGGTGCGCTGGTCACGGCCCTGCTGGCCCTGTGGATTGCCTTCGCCTCACCGATTTTCGCTGTGCACGACGTGCGCATCACCGGCAGCTCGGAGTTGGTCCGCTCGATCGCCAAGAAGGTCACCGCATCGGCTGTCGGCGTGCCCGTTCTGCGGGTGGACACCGGGTCGTTGGAGGCGCAGATCGAGGCAGATTCGCGGGTGGCCGATGCCACGGTACGACGCGGACTGCCCCGGTCACTCGTGGTCGAGGTGGTCGCCCGGTTGCCGGTCCTGGGCGTGGAAAAGGCTAAAGGTCAAGTTGATCTTGTAGACATTCAGGGCGTCGTAGCCGAACGCGTGACCAAGGCGCCAGCAGGCGTCCCCGTCGTGTCGAGCGCTTCCGGCCAGGTCTCGCCCGCCGGCGTCGAGGCCGCCCTCGACTTGCTCACTGCGTTGCCCGAATCCCTGCGGGCAAAGGTGCAGAACCTGCGGATCGACGCCACCGAGTCGATGTCCTTCCGGGTGGGCGCGACCACCGTCACCTGGGGAGGCGCAGACCGGGCGGAGGTCAAGGCACGGCTGGTTCAGATCTTGCTCACCAAGAAGCCGGCGACCATCGACGTCAGCGCTCCGGACACACCCACGACGACCTGATCCGCGGGGGTGGCAGCGCCGCCGAGGCGGCCCACCGGTGGGGCGGATGTGACTGGTGTGACGGGCGTTTCCGGGGTTCGCGGGAATAAGAGATCGCGCGGATAGGTCAGGGTCGTCGGGTGGGTCGGGTGTCCCAGCGGTGGGTCGTCCAGGCTCGGCGGAGCAGGCTTCGGGTGATGATGACCGCG
>NZ_BAAAPN010000056.1:0-103694 GCF_039531165.1 Nostocoides vanveenii
GCCAGACGTCGCTGCGACGTCATACACGCCATGCTCCGCAACCGCCAGCCCTACCAGCCCCGCACCGCCGCTGCCGCTTGACACCGAACATAGGGACACCCCCCGACACGATGCCGCACCTGACCTGGTGGGCCAATGTCGTCACCGACGCCGGGCACCACGGCGGGGGGCCCCGCTCCGACCTCGCCCGAGCGTCCCTGCGGCAGTCGGACGCTCGCCTCGGGGCCTTCCTCGACCACCTCGACGCCCTGGGCGTCACCGATCGGGTGACCTTTGTGGTCACCGCCGACCACGGCTTCGAGGGCAGCGACCCCCAGGTGCGCGGCTCGTGGACGCCGGCGCTCGATGCCCTCGGTATCTCATATCGCGACGAAGGGCCCGGCCTGGTCTACTTCCTCTGACTCCCTATCCGTGCCGTAGGTGGGGTGATCACCCCCACCTACGGCACGTGTAGCTCGCTCGATGTTGGAGCTGGCCTCTCTGGGACTGCCGCAGAATCAGCGCCGGGGCAGGCGGGGCGGCTGCCGGGCCAGCCATTCGCTGAAATGTTCCCCGCCGGTCTTCGCCTCCGGGCCGGGCAGCACGCCACCAGCGGCAAACGCCTTCAGTGTGCCTCCGAAAGCTGGAACGTCCAGCCACCGCCGGATCGCCCGGCCCTGGTGGCCGGCCACCAGCGCCGCGATCTGCTCGGTCGTGAGCAGGTCAGGTCCGGTCAGGTCCAAAGGCCGCGGGCGCGGGGCCACTCGCCACCTCCGCCAGCCGGCGGGCGACCCAGGCGATATCGACCGGCTGGGTGCGAAAACCTTTGATCCCCAACCCGATCGGCCCCATATGGGCGCGGGCCATCGCCGCCGCCAGCGAGTGGAATTGGGTCGCCCGCACGACCGTTGCCGGGACGCCCAAGGACTGCAACTCCCGCTCCGCGGCAAACTTCGCACGCTAATAGGCGTGGGGCATGCGGTCGACCCCGACGATGGAGATATGGACCACGTGTGGTGGCCGGGGCTGCGCCGCCGCCGCCTCGCCGACGCGCCGCGTCCCGCCCCTGGTCATCGACCCGAATCCCAGGGTCGCAACGAGTCGGCCGTATGCACGACCACGTCCGCTTCGGCGAGCACCTCCGCCAGCCCGGCGCCCGTCTGCAGATCCACGCCGGTGCGCCGGCTCGCGACGATCGCATCGTGCCCGAGGTCGCCCAGGGCCGTCACGACGCGGCTGCCGAGATGTCCCAAGCCACCCGTGACAACGATGCGCATGCCAGCCAACCTAAGGTTGCGGTCATGCAAGAGCTGGTTGCCGGCTGGCCGTTCTGGGCCGTCTACCTCTTCTTTTTCGCCGGCGCGATGGTCCGCGCTCATGTCACGTATGCCGTGGGGCTGGCCCTGCGCGCCGGCACCCGCCGTGGGCGGCTGGCGCACTCGCGCCTGGCAAGACGCCTGGACGGCCCTGCCATGGAGCGCGCGGAGCGCCAAGTCGCCCGCTACGGGCCGCCGCTCGTGACGCTCTCCTTCCTCACCGTCGGCGTGCAGACCCTGGTCAACGCGGCCGCTGGCGGGCTGCGGATGGGCTGGCGGAGGTACACCCCCGCGGCGATCGTCGGCTCCCTTCTTTGGGCCGCCCTCTACACGACTGCCGGGTTCGCCGTCGTCGACGTGCTCTTCGGCCGGGTCGCGTGGTGGTGGCTGATCTTTGCCGCCGCGCTGATCGCCCTTGTGGTGATCGTCACGCGGCGGTGGCGGCGGCGCCTCGACGCCACATCAGGGTGACCGGATGGCGGAACCGGGTGACCGACATACGGACAATCACGCCTAAGATCGGGAGCGCACAAGGTCGTGCTGTCCCTGGCCGCTCGCCGGCCGCGACCCGTCACCCGGGTCTTGTCACCATACAAAAGGAAGCGCGCTCATGACCAAGCCGGTCGTGCTCATCGCCGAAGAACTTTCGCCCGCCACCATCGACGCCCTGGGTCCGGACTTCGAGGTCCGCAGTTGTGACGGCGCCGACCGCACCCAGCTGCTCCCCGCGCTGGCGGACGCCGACGCCGTCTTGATCCGCTCCGCGACCAAGATGGACGCCGAGGCCATTGCTGCCTCCGGCAAGCTCAAGGTCATCGCCCGCGCCGGTGTCGGACTGGACAATGTCGATGTCCCCGCCGCCACCACGGCCGGTGTCATGGTCGTCAACGCGCCGACCTCGAATATCACCTCCGCCGCCGAACTCGCGGTCGGCCTGCTGCTCGCGACCTCGCGCAATATCGCGCCCGCCAGCCAGGCACTCAAGGGCGGCGCGTGGAAGCGCAGCAAGTACGGCGGCGTCGAGTTGCTCGACAAGACCGTCGGCATCGTCGGCTTCGGCCGGATCGGCCAGCTGGTGGCCGAGCGGCTCAAGGGCTTCGGCATGGAGATCCTCGCCTACGACCCGTATGCCTCGGCCCAGCGCGCCGGCCAGCTCGGCGCCCGCCTCGTCAGCCTCGATGAGCTGCTCGCCGAGTCCGACTTCATCACCATCCACCTGCCCAAGAACCCCGAGACCCTCGGCTTGATCGGCAAGGAAGCGCTGACCAAGGTCAAGCCCTCCGTCCGGATCATCAATGCGGCCCGAGGTGGCGTTCTCGACGAGGCGGCTCTCGCCGAGGCGATCTCCGAGGGCCGGGTCGCCGGCGCCGGTCTGGACGTCTTCGCGACCGAGCCGTGCACCGACAGCCCGCTCTTCGGCTTCGAGTCCGTGGTCGTCACCCCGCACCTTGGTGCCTCGACCGACGAGGCCCAAGAGAAGGCCGGCATCGCCGTAGCCAAGTCGGTGCGCCTGGCGCTCGCGGGCGACATCGTCCCGGATGCCGTCAACGTCGCCGGGGGTGTCATCGCCGAGGAAGTCCGCCCAGGCATCGATCTGGTGGAGAAGTTGGGCCGGATCTTCACCGGCGTCGCCGGAGCCGTTCCGGTGCAATTGGATGTCGAGGTCGGCGGCGAGATTACCCAGTACGACGTCAGCATCTGGCAACTCTCCGCGCTCAAGGGTCTGTTCACCGACATCAGCACCAACCCGGTGACCTATGTCAACGCGCCGCTGCTGGCCAAGGACCGCGGCTGCGATGCGCGCCTGATCACCAGCCCGGTCGCCGAGGACTTCCGCAATGTCACCACGCTACGCGGCACGCTCGCCGACGGCGCGGTCGTCGAGATCGCGGGCACGCTGACCGGGCCGAAAATGGTGCAGAAAGTCATCGGCGTCAACGGTTTCGACCTCGAGGTCCCGATCAGCGAGCACATGGCCTTCTTGTCGTATGTCGACCGGCCCGGTGTCATCGGCGCCTTCGGCCGCCTGCTCGGCGACGCCGGCGTCAACATTGCCGGTATGCAGGTCTCCCGCGACTCCGCGGGCGGCGCGGCCCTCGTCGTGCTCACCCTCGATTCCCCGATCCCGGCCGACGTCCTGAGCGCGATCGCCGCCGAGGTGGACGCGACGCTGGCGAAGGTCGTGAACCTCACCGACTGACAACTTTCCCGCCCGATGCCACAAACCCTTTGTGCGCAACGGAAGATTTCCGTTGCGTCCAAAGGGTTGCCTATCCCATCCCGGATCGGGCCCGACCACACCCTGAGATCGCCGTATCACCAGGCGAGAAGGCGCCATACATTGAGGGCATGTCCCAGGACGCGCCCACGGAGCCTACGACCATCGACCTCGCCGTGATCGGCGGCGACGGCATCGGCCCGGAAGTGGTCGCCGAGGGCCTGAAGGTCCTCGACGCGGTCGGCGTCAAGGCAGCCACGACCGACTACGACCTCGGCGCCCGGCGCTGGCACGCCACCGGTGAGACCCTGCCCGACAGCGTCGTCACGGAACTGCGCGGCCAGGACGCGATCCTGCTCGGCGCCATCGGTGACCCGACCGTCCCGAGCGGCGTCCTCGAGCGTGGCGTCCTGCTCCCGCTGCGCTTCGCCCTCGATCACTTCGTGAACCTGCGCCCCGCGAAGCTCTACCCGGGCGTCGCCAGCCCCCTGGCCGTCGAGCGCGTCGCTCCGAACGGCATCGACTTCGTCGTTGTGCGCGAGGGCACCGAGGGCCCGTATGTCGGCAATGGTGGTGCCGTGCGCGTCGGCACGCCCAACGAGATCGCCACCGAGGTCAGTGTCAACACCCGATTCGGTGTCGAGCGCGTCGTGCGCGACGCCTTCGCCCGCGCGCAGGCGCGTCCGCGGAAGCACGTGACATTGGTGCACAAGCACAATGTTCTGGTCAATGCCGGTCACCTGTGGCGCCGCACCGTCGACGAGGTCGGCCAGGACTTCCCCGATGTCGAGATCGGCTACCAGCACGTGGACGCGGCGACGATCTTCCTCGCCACCGACCCGGGCCGCTTCGATGTCATCGTCACCGACAACCTTTTCGGCGACATCATCACCGACATCGCCGCGGCCATCGCCGGCGGCATCGGCCTCGCCGCGAGCGGAAATATCAACCCAACAGGCGACAGCCCGAGCATGTTCGAGCCGGTCCACGGCTCGGCCCCCGACATCGCCGGCCAGGGCAAGGCCGACCCGACGGCGACGATCCTCTCGGTTGCGATGCTGCTCGCTCACCTCGGGTATGCCGAGGCGAGCGCCCGGGTGGAGCGGGCGGTCGCGGCCGACCTCGCCGAACGAGGCAGCGCTGCGCGCAGCACTGCGCAGGTCGGCGATGCCATCGCCGCTCGCCTCTGAGCCGTCGACCGGGGCGCCCCCCCATACCAAGTACCGTGGGCAGTAACGATCGCACCGGAAGGACGCCGACATGAGCCTGACATTCACCGCCACCCCCAATCCCAGCCCGGTCGGTGCGGCCGAGCGCGCGGCCATCCTCGAGAACCCGGGATTCGGGCAGTACATGACCGATCACATGGTCACGGCGACCTGGACCAAGGGCGAGGGCTGGCACTCGGGTGAGCTCACGGCATACGGCAACATCTCGCTGAGCCCGGCCGCGGCGGTCCTGCACTATGCGCAGGAGATCTTCGAGGGCATGAAGGCCTACCGGCACCCCGACGGCTCCATCTGGTCCTTCCGCCCGGAGGCGAATGCCGAGCGGCTGATCAACTCCGCCCGCCGAATGGCGTTGCCGGAGTTGCCGGTCGAGGACTTCCTCGAGAGCGTGCGGCTGCTCGTCCAGGCGGACCAGGCGTGGGTGCCCGCCGCCGACGAGGGCGAGAAGAGCCTCTACCTGCGCCCCTTCATGTATGCCAGCGCCGCCTTCCTCGGACTGCGCCCCTCCGTCGAGGTCAAGTACTCCGTCATCGCCTCGCCAGCGGCGGCGATCTTCACCGGCGGCCTGCGGCCGGTCAAGCTCTGGCTGTGCGAGCACTTCGCCCGCGCCGGCGCGGGCGGCACGGGTGCCGCCAAGTGCGGCGGCAACTACGCTTCCGCGCTGGCCGGGCAGATCGAAGGCACGGAGCACGGCTGCGACCAGGCCGTCTTCCTCGACTCATCGACCCACACCTTTGTCGATGAGCTGGGCGGGATGAACCTCTTCTTCGTCAAGAGCGACGGCACCCTGGTCACTCCGGAGCTGACCGGAACGATCCTGCCGGGCATCACCCGAAGCTCGGTGCTGGAGCTGGCCAAAGAGTTCGACCTCAGCGCCGAGGAGCGCAAGATCCCCGTCGAGGAGTGGAAGCAAGGGGTGGCCAACGGCGACATCCTCGAGGTCTTCGCCTGCGGCACTGCCGCCATTGTCACGCCCGTCGGCGAGCTGGTCTGGGAGGGGGGGAGCGCCCCGTCCACCGCCGGCGAGCACGGTGGGCCGATCACCAATGGCATCCGCGAGCGGCTGCTCGGCATTCAGAAGGGCACGTCCGAGGACACCTACGGGTGGATGCACCGCCTCGTGTGATCGCTTCCCGTATGCCGGGGGCTCGCCCCCGCGTGATCGCCACCGATCTGGACGGCACGCTGCTCCGCAGTGATGGCTCGGTCTCGGCGCGCACCGTCGCCGCACTGGAAGCAGCAGCGGCACAAGGGATCCCGACGCTCCTGGTGACGGCGCGACCGCCACGCTGGTTGCACGGTCTCAGCGAACTGATCGGTGCGCACGGCATCGCGATCTGTGGCAATGGTGCCTTTGTGTATGACGTCGCCGCACGTCGTGTCGTCGAGGCGCACCTCTTCGATCGCGATGAACTCGCCGCCGTGGTCGCCGACCTGCGCGCGCACATCCCCGAGGTCAAGATCGCGGCCGAGTGCCCGTCGGGGCTGTGGGTGGAACCGGGCTGGCCCAATCCCCATCGCGAGGCCGACGCCCACCGGCGCACTGGAGCTATCGAGGAGTTGCTGGCCAGCGAGCATCCCGATGACGGCGTGGGCAAGCTGCTGGGACTCGCCAGGGGCCACTCGACGGCGGATTTCCTTGCGGCCGTGCGTGCTTCGGTGGGAGATCGCGCGGTGCTCGCCTACTCCGGCGCCTTCGGTCTCGCCGAGTTGAACCCGCCGGGCGTCACCAAAGCGGCCGGCCTCGCGCGCTGGTGCGACGAGTACGGCATACGTGCGGCGGAGGTCTGGGCCTTCGGCGATATGCCGAACGACCTGCCGATGCTGCGCTGGGCGGGCCGGTCGTTCGCCGTCGCCAATGCCGACGCCGAGGTGCTGAGCGCGGCGACCGACCGCTGTCCGGCCAATGACGACGATGGCGTCGCACAGATCATCGAGCAGGTGCTGAGCGCCTCCGGCGCAGGCCCACACGTGGCTGAGCCTGGCAAGTGACTCCTCGTTAAAGGTTCAGACACGAACCATTGACAAGGCCGATGTGACGGGTGTTACATCGGGGCCAACGTCCCACTGAGCCGCAGGAGCCCGGTCCATGGCCGATCTGACCCACCTCACCGACGACGAACGCATGCTGGCCGAGCTCGGC
This sequence comes from Nostocoides vanveenii, assembly GCF_039531165.1. NCBI lineage: Bacteria > Bacillati > Actinomycetota > Actinomycetes > Micrococcales > Intrasporangiaceae > Nostocoides > Nostocoides vanveenii. The sequence goes on from NZ_BAAAPN010000056.1 coordinate 6,886, forward strand.
TACAAGCAAGAACTCAACCGGACGTGGTCCGGCTTTTCCAATTTCGCCATCTCCTTCTCCATCATCTCCATCCTCGCCGGGTGCTTCACCACCTTCGGCCAGGCGTGGAACAACGGCGGCCCGGTCGCGATCTCCTGGGGTTGGCCGATCATCTCGACCTTCATCCTCATCATCGGCCTGTGCATGTCCGAGCTGGTCTCCGCCTACCCCACATCGGGTGGAATCTATTGGTGGGCAAGCAAGCTCGGTGGAGCGAAGGCGGGCTATTACACCGGCTGGCTCAATCTGATCGGCCTGCTCGCCGTGGACGCGTCGGTCGCCTACGGGTGCGCCACCTTCTTCGATCTGACCTTCAGCACCCTGAGCGCATCGTGGGCCGCCGGCTACTCGTTGACGCGGGTCTTCATCATGTTCCTCGTCATCCTGGCGCTCACCGGCCTGCTCAATATCTACGGTGGGCACCTGATGGCCATGATGAACAACGTCTCGGTTTGGTGGCACGTCTTCGGTGCGGCGATCGTCATCCTCATCCTGATCTTCCTGCCCGACAAGCACATGAGCGTCGGTGACGTCTTCAGCATGCGCGTCAACAACTCCGGTGGCCTGGCCGGCGGTGAGACCAGCGGACTCGGTTATTGGTTCTATGTCCTGCCATTGGGCTTCTTGCTGACCCAGTACACGATCACCGGCTTCGACGCCTCCGCCCATCTCGCCGAGGAGACGCAGGGCGCCGCCAATGGCGCGGCCAAGGGCATATGGCAGTCGATCTTCTACTCGGCGATCGGAGGCTGGATCCTCCTGCTCGCCTTCCTCTTCGCCGTCCAGGACCCGGCGAAGGTCACCGAGGGCGGTGGGGGCGTCGCCGTGATCTTCAACCAGGCACTCAGCCCGACGATGGCCGGTATCGTCCTGCTCATCGCGAGTATCGGTCAATTCTTCTGCACCAGCGCCTGCATGACGTCGACGAGCCGGATGATGTTCGCCTTCAGCCGCGATGGTGCCGTGCCGGGTGCCTCGCTGTGGGCCAAGCTCGACAAGAACAAGGTCCCGGCCAACGCGGTGTTGATCTCGACGGTCATCGCGGCGCTCATCACGATCCCGGCGCTCGTCCCCGTGGACATCAATGGCGCGCCCGTCCCCGTCGCGTTCTATGCCGTGGTCTCCGTGGCGGTCATCGGCCTCTACCTGGCCTTCGCGATTCCGATCTATCTGCGCTGGCGTCAGGGCGATGCCTTCGTCCAAGGCGCCTGGAATCTCGGTACCAAGTGGAAGTGGATGGCGCCCCTGGCGGTGCTGGAGATCGTCGTCATTTCGATCTACTTCATCTTGCCCATCACGCCGGCGGGTTGGCTCGGCAATGCGGACTTCGACCTGAAGTTCGTCAACTATGCCCCGGTGCTGACCATCGGATCGCTGGTCGCGCTGTGGCTCGGTTGGCACCTGTCGGCGAAGAAGTGGTTCTCCGGCCCCAAGACCACTATCGACCTGCCGACGGGTGTGTCCTCCGCGGACGAGATCGGTCTCGAACATCACGGCAGGTCGGCGCATGGCGGCCAGGTGCACGAGTGGAAGCAGGAGGACTGACCGGTTCGCCGACCCCCGACCAGGTCTTCGATCGCATCGCGGTCCTGGCCGGGCGGCCGCGGGTGGTGACGCCGCTGCCCGGTGGCCTGACGAACCACAACTACCGGGTCCGGACGGCGAGCAACGATGTCGTCGTCCGGATCTCGCCGGCCTCGACCGGTTTGCTCGCCGTCGATCGCGAGCACGAGTACCACAACTCGCTCGCGGCCGCGTCGACCGGCGTGGGCGCGGACGTCGTCGATTACCTGCCTGGGCAGGGGGTGCTCGTGGTCGCCTTCATTCCCGAGGCGATCACGTATGACGATTCCGCCGTCGCGGCCAACCTCACCCGGGTCGCGGCCAGCGTCCGCCGATTGCACGCCGGACCGGCCTTCGCCAACCGGTTCGACATCTTTGCGATCCAGCGTCGCTATCTGGACATCATGCGCGACAACGCCTTTCGCCTCCCAGATGGCTACGGCGAGTTGCTCCCGGTGGCCTCGCGAATGGAAGTGGCATTGGCGGTGCACCCCGAGGATCTGGTGCCCTGCCACAACGACCTGCTTGCCGCCAACTTCCTCGACGACGGCTTGGCGGTCCGCATCGTTGACTACGAATACTCCGGCGCGAACGAGCCGGGTTTCGAGATCGGAAATATCGCCCAAGAAGCCCACCTGAGCACAGAGCAACTCGCCGCTCTCGTCGCCGCGTACTACGGCCGGGCGGACGCTGGCCTGATTGCCCGCGCGACCTTGTGGGGGATCGCCAGCGCATATGCCTGGACGCTCTGGGGCACCATCCAGTCGGGCCTGGGAGCCGGTGACTTCGACTTCTGGGCGTGGTCCATGGACAAGTTCGACCGTGCCAGAACTTCTTTCGCGGACCCTGGCTTCGAGAAGCTACTCGACACCGTGGGAGCTGCGCGATGAGCACCTCGCGGGCTCGCGCCACCGAGCTGCCCACCCGCGCGCGGGTCGTCATCATCGGCGGTGGGGTCATCGGCTGCTCAGTGGCCTACCACCTGGCCCACCTCGGGTGGACCGATGTGCTCCTTGTCGAGCAGGGCGGCCTCTCCTGCGGGACCACCTGGCACGCGGCCGGTCTGGTCGGTCAACTGCGCGCCACCGAGGCCAGCACGCGCCTGGTGCGCTATTCGACGCAGTTGTACGCCCGGCTGGAGGCCGAGACCGGCCTCGGCACTGGCTACCGGGTCTGCGGCGGCCTCACGGTCGCCCGCACGCCGGAGCGGATGGTGCAGTTACGGCGCACGCGGGCGAACGCCGCAGCATACGACCTCGAGTGCGAGTTGCTAACGACTGACCAAGCGCGAGAACGCTATCCGCTCCTGGAGGCGAGCGACCTGGTCGGTGCCATCTGGCTGCCGGGAGACGGGCGGGCGAACCCGACGGACCTGACTCAGGCGCTCGCCAAGGGCGCCCGGCAGCTGGGAGTCACGATCCGGGAACGCGTCCGCGTAACCGACGTGCTGACGCGCGCGGGGCGGGCCATCGGCATACGAACGGATGCGGGCGACGTGGAGGCGGAGGTCGTCGTCAACTGCGCCGGCCAGTGGGCGAAGGCCGTCGGCGCCATGTGCGGTGTCACGGTTCCCCTCCACTCCGCGGAGCACTTCTATGTGGTGACCGATCAGATCGAGGGGGTCCATGCGGACCTGCCGATCCTGCGCGATCCCGATGGCTACACCTATGTCAAGGAGGAAGTCGGCGGACTGCTGGTCGGTGGCTTCGAGCCCGAGGCGAAGCCCTGGGTCGCTCCCGACCGGCTGCCCTATCCCTTCGAGTTCCAACTGCTCGAGGAGGACTGGGAGCACTTCGAGATCCTCATGGACTCCGCTGTCCATCGGCTCCCCGTCCTGGCGCACACCGGGATTCGCAAGTTCTACAACGGGCCGGAGAGCTTCACCCCGGACAACCAGTTCGTTATCGGGGAGGCGCCGGAGCTTGCCGGTTTCTTCGTCGCCGCCGGCTTCAACTCGGTGGGGATCGCCAGCGCGGGCGGCGCGGGACGCGCCCTCGCCGAGTGGATCGTCGCCGGCGAGCCGACGATGGATCTGGTCAGCGCGGACATCCGTCGCTTCTCGCCCTTGCAGGGCGATATCGGCTGGTTGCGTGCGCGGGTCGGTGAGGTGCTTGGACTGCACTACGCGGTGCCTTGGCCCAACCGTGAGCTGGAGTCAGCTCGGCCGCAACGTCTTTCGCCCGTGCACGCGCTGACTGCTGCGCAGGGTGCGGTCTTCGGCAGCCGCAGCGGCTGGGAACGCCCGAATGTCTTTGCGCCGGAAGGGATCGAGCCGCGTTTGGACTATTCGTGGGAGCGTCCAGCCTGGGTGGACTGGTGCGTTGCCGAGCAGCGAGCCGCCCACGAGCGCGTAGCCGTTTTCGATGAGACGTCGTTCAGCAAGTATCTCGTCACGGGACCGGATGCGCAGGAGGCGCTGCAGTGGGTGTGCAGTGCGGATGTCGCCGTGTCGGTGGGTACGGCGGTCTACACCGCGTGGTTGAACCGGGGCGGTGGTTACGAGGCGGACGTCACCGTCACGCGCATCGGGGACCTGCGCTACCTCGTCGTCAGCAGTGCGGCGACGACCGTGCGCGATCTCGACTGGCTCCGTCGGCAGCTACCGAGCGGCGGAGCCGTCGAGGTTGTCGATATCACCAGCGCGCTGGCCGTCTTCGGGGTCATGGGGCCCAAGTCGCGCGAGCTACTCACCCGTATCTCGGGGAATGACTTCTCGGACAACGCCTTTCCGTTCGGGACGATGCGCGAGGTGGCGGTCGCGGGCGCGCCGGTTCGGGCCCTGAGAATGACGTATGTCGGCGAACTCGGCTTCGAGTTGTATGTCCCAACCGACTTAGCGGTTGGGGTCTATCGCGGGCTCTTCGCGGCGGGCGCCGACCTGGGCATCGCGCCCGCGGGCTACTACGCGATCGACGCGATGCGGTTGGAGAAGGGCTATCGCGCGTTCGGGCGTGAACTGACTCCGGAGGTCGGGCCGGTCGAGGCCGGCCTCGGATTCGTGTGCAAACTCGGCAGCGAGGTCGACTTTCTCGGACGAGGCGCGGTGGTGGCCGTGAGGCAGTCCGGGCCACGCCGGCGGATCGTCTCCTTCACCGTGGCCGATCCCGCGGCCTATCTCTGGGGCGGTGAACTCGTGCTGCGGGACGGGATGCCGGTCGGCCAGGTGACCAGCGCGGCATACGGCGCGCGCCTGGGGCGCGGCGTCGGCTTGGCACTCGTCGGTGACCGAGTCACCCAGGCGACGTCCCCGTCCTGGATCGACGCCGGCGCCTGGGCGGTCGACCTCGCGGGCGAGGTCATCCCTATCGGGGTGTCGCGGCGAGCGCCCTTCGATCCGGACAACCGACGAGTGCGGGGGACCTAATGGTTCGAAACAGGGCCATTGAAATCCACGCGGTGCCGGTATTGGATCGAGGAGTGAGCAGCGTCGCGCGGGTGGCCTCCCTCCCCGAAGTCGTGCTGCGCCCGGCCAGTGGCAATGCCTTCGAAGTGACCGTGGAGCAACTAGCAACGGCCATCCGGCTCGGTGTCTTCACGCAGGGCCAGGTGCTGCCGCCCGAGCGTGACCTCGCTGAGCGGCTCGGGGTCAGCCGCAACACCCTGCGCGAAGTGATCGCGGCCCTGCGGGACTCAGGACTGGTGACCACGCGCCGCGGTCGTGGTGGCGGGACCGTCGTCACGTATGCCGGGGTGGAACCCGGCTCGGAGCCGAGGGCGGCGGCGCGCACCGGTGCGGCCTTGGCCGATCCCCTGGACTTCCGCTATGTCGTCGAGCCAGGAGCGGCGGCCCTCGCGGCCGGCCGAACGCTCGCGGCCGACCAACGATCGTGGCTGCTGGAGTCGGTGCGCGCAGTCCGGAACTCGCCCGACAACGCGGCGCATCGACTCGCGGACAGCCGGCTGCATCTGGCCATCGCCACGCTGAGCGGGTCGCCGATGGTCATCGAGTCCGTCACCCGTGCCCAGGCAGCGCTGCACGAGATGTTGACGGCCATCCCGGTGCTGCGCCGCAATATCGAGCACTCCAACGACCAGCACGACACCATCGTCGCCGCCATCCTCGGCGGCGACCCCAATGGTGCCCGAGCCGCCATGGAGGAGCACTGCGACGCTACCGCCGCACTTCTGCGTGGACTGCTCGGGTGATCGCCGAAACCCTGTCCCGCAACGAGAAAAGGAGCTGACCATGGAAACGGAACGGACGAGCAGCGCAACCCGGCTGACATTGGACACGCTGCGCGCCGAGATCGCGGCCGGGGCAATCGACACCGTCATCCTGGCCTTCACCGATATGCAAGGTCGGCTGCAGGGCAAGCGGATGCACGCACAGTTCTTCCTCGACACCGTCCTGGGGCATGGCACCGAAGGATGCAACTACCTGCTCACCGTTGACGTCGAGATGAACACCGTGCCCGGATACGCGATGTCGTCGTGGGAGCGGGGTTATGGCGACATGTTCTTCGCCATGGACCTCGACACCCTGCGTCGCACACCGGCCCACCCCACCTCCGCGACCATCCAGTGCGATCTGACGTGGCTGGACGGTTCCGGCGACGTCGCCGCATCCCCGCGGACCATCCTCAAGAGGCAGATCGAGGCCGCGGCTGCAATGGGCTTCGAGGCCTTTGCCGGCACCGAACTGGAGTTCATCCTCTTCGAGGACTCCTATGAGTCCGCCTGGGATCGACGCTATGTGGGTCTGACGGGAGCCAACCGCTACAACGTCGACTACTCACTGCTCGGCGGCGGCAAGGTCGAGCCGGTGCTCCGCGAGATCCGCAATGAGATGTATGCCTCGGGCATGACGGTCGAGGCCGCCAAGGGGGAGTGCAACTTGGGGCAGCACGAGATCGGCTTCCTCTATGACCGCGTGCTGCGCACCTGCGACAACCACTCGGTCTACAAAACCGGCGCCAAGGAGATCGCAGCACGGCACGGGCAGTCCATCACCTTCATGGCGAAATACGATGAACGCGAAGGCAGTTCGTGCCATATCCATCTCTCGCTGCGTGGTGCGGACGGGGCCATCAGTTTTGCCGACGAAGCACGTGACGGCGGCCGGAGCGAAGTATTTGACAACTTCATGGCGGGCGTGTTGGCGACCATGCGCGAGTTCACCTACTTCTACGCCCCGAATATCAACTCCTACAAGCGATTCCAGATCGGCTCCTTCGCGCCGACCGCGGTTGCCTGGGGGACCGACAACCGCACCTGCGCGCTGCGGGTCGTTGGGCACGGTGCAGGAATCCGCGTCGAGAACCGCCTGCCGGGCGCCGATGTGAATCCCTATCTCGCGGTGGCAGCGATGATTGCGGGCGGCCTGCACGGCATACGGGAAGGGCTGGCGCTGCCTGCCGCCTGTCCTGGGAATGCCTACACAGCCGGCTATGAACACGTGCCGATGACGCTGGGTGACGCGCGAGATCTGTTGCTGGGCAGCGCCATCGCCCGGGCTGCCTTCGGTGACGAAGTCGTCGAGCACTATGCTCACGCCGCGGATGTCGAGGTCACGGCCTTCAATGCCGCGGTCACCGACTGGGAACGCGTCCGTGGCTTCGAACGACTCTAGACATCCCAGACAGGACCACTGATGACCACAACTCACGATGTCGTGAATCCGGCAACCGAAGAGGTCGTTGCGACCCTCGACCTGGTCGGTGTCGAGGAGACCGACGCCGCCATCGCGCGCGCCGTGGCCGTCGGGCCTGCGTGGCGTGCCGTCGCACCGGCCGATCGCGGCATGTTGTTGCGCCGCTTCGCCGATGCCGTGGAGGCGCACACCGAGGAACTCGCGCGACTCGAGGTGACCAACGCGGGCCACACGATCGGCAATGCCCGCTGGGAGGCCGGGAATGTCGTAGGCGTGCTCCGCTACTACGCGGCTGCGCCGGAGCGGCTCTTCGGTCGCCAGATCCCGGTGGCCGGCGGGCTCGATGTGACCTTCAAGGAACCGCTCGGCGTGGTCTCGGTCATCGTGCCGTGGAACTTTCCGATGCCGATTGCCGGCTGGGGCTTCGGCCCGGCGCTCGCCGCGGGAAACACGGTGGTCCTCAAGCCGGCCGAGCTGACCCCATTGACGGCGATTCGGCTCGGTGAGTTGGCGCTGGAGGCCGGCATCCCCGAGGGTGTTTTCTCCGTCCTCGCGGGAAAGGGGTCGGTGGTCGGCGAGCGGTTCGTCACCCATCCCGACGTCCGCAAGGTCTGCTTCACCGGATCGACCGCCGTCGGGCAGGGCATCATGCGCAAGGCCGCCGACCAACTGAAGCGGGTCACGCTGGAACTGGGCGGCAAGAGCGCGAACATCGTCTTCGCCGACGCCGACGTCGAGAAGGCCGCGGCATCAGCGCCGATGAGCTTCCTCGACAATGCCGGCCAGGACTGCTGCGCCCGCACCCGAATCCTGGTGCAGCGCAGCGTCTTCGATGCCTTTATGGAGCGCTTCGAACCCGCGGTCAAGGCCGTCAGTGTCGGCGATCCCGGCGACGAAGCCACCGAGATGGGCCCGATGGTCAGCAGCGGTCAGCGCGACACTGTTCGCTCGTTCATCGAGGACGCCCACGCAGCCGGCCACCAAGCCCCCGATATCGCCTTCCGCGGGAGCGCCCCGAACGGCAAGGGCTGGTGGTACCCGCCCACCGTCCTCCTGGCGCACGGCACCGACGACCGCGCCTGGCGGGAGGAGATCTTCGGACCCGTCGTCTCGGTGATGCCGTTCGACGACGAGGCCGACGCGATCACCAAGGCCAATGACACGGCATACGGACTCTCCGGGTCCATCTGGACGCGAGACGTCGGCCGGGCCATCCGGGTCGCGCGCGGCGTCGAGGCCGGCAACTTGTCGGTCAACAGCCACAGCAGCGTGCGCTATTCGACACCCTTCGGCGGCTTCAAGGCCAGTGGCATCGGCCGCGAACTCGGGCCGGACGCGCTGGACGCCTTCACTGAGACCAAGAACGTCTTCTTTGACACCACGAACTGAAAGGAACCACGACATGACCGGACGTATCGAGGGCAAGGTCGCCGTCGTCACCGGAGGGTGCTCGGGCATCGGGCTCGCAACCGTCCGGCGCTTCGCGCAGGAGGGGGCCAAGGTCGTCATCGCCGACCTGTCCGACGAGCAGGGTGCGGCGATCGCGGAGGAGGTCGGCGGGACATACGTGCATGGCAATGTCGCGGACAAGACGGACGTCGACAACCTCTTCAAAGTCGCGCACGAGACCTACGGCCGCATCGACATTGCCTTCAACAACGCCGGCATCAGCCCGCCCGACGACGACTCCATCCTCGACACCGATCTGGAGGCGTGGAACCGGGTGCAGTTGGTCAACCTGACGTCGGTCTACCTGTGCTGCAAGGCGGTGCTGCCCTACATGCTCGAGCAAAAGTCCGGCTCGATCATCAACACCGCGTCCTTCGTGGCGGTCATGGGCGCCGCGACGTCGCAGATCTCCTACTCGGCGTCCAAGGGCGGGGTGCTGACAATGACCCGCGAGCTGGGGGTGCAGTTCGCCCGCGAGGGCATCCGGGTCAACGCCCTGTGCCCGGGGCCGGTCAACACCCCGTTGCTGAAGGAACTCTTCGCCAAGGATGCCGAGCGCGCCGCGCGACGGCTGGTGCACGTGCCTATGGGGCGTTTCGGCGAGCCCGAGGAGATGGCCAACGCCGTCCTCTTCCTGGCCTCCGACGAGTCCTCGTTCATGACCGCCTCCACCTTCCTGGTCGACGGTGGCATCTCGGGCGCCTATGTCACCCCGCTCTGAGTCTGAGCCCGGCCCAGCTTTCCCGCCCGATGCCTGACGTACCTGGTACGCGCGGAAAGTCCTCCGTTGCGGATGACGGGTTTGTGGCGTCGCGTGGGAAAGCTGTGAGCGGCCGGCATGGCTGAGCGGCCGGACGTTCCGGAGGAGATGCTCGATCGGCTGAACATCATCGCGGAGGCCTTGCCCGAGTGCCGGCAGGAGCCGGCCTGGGTCGGCGTGCGGTGGCGGGTGGGGCAGGCGACGATCGCGCATGTCTTCGGCGGCGAGGACGGGCGATTCCGGATCACGCTGCGAGGCGATCCCGAGGACGTCCGGGCCTTCGAGCACCTCGGGCCGCCCTACTTCCGGACCGAGTGGGGGCGCAATGTCATCGGGATGATCCTCGACGACGCGACCGACTGGGCCGAAGTCGCCGAACTGCTGACCGTTAGCTATGTCATCCAGGCACCCGCCCGACTTGCGAGCCGGATTGCGTTGCCCGAGAGTCGACCCGGGTCCGACTGACCCGTCTCGGTGCTGTGTGCCCGGCTGCGGCAGCGGCCGGGCGTGGCGGGGCCGGGCGTGACGCGGCCGGGCGTGGTGAGGGGTGGGGGCCGAGAGGTTCGCGCGCCCGCATCCTTTGGTCAGCCTGTCACCTCGGACGGTCAGCGGGCGCGCTCAATCGCCCCCCACCTCCTCACCCCGCCCTGCCTCTCGATCGAGTCCCGGGCGGACTCTCGTCATCAGGTCAGGATGTGGCCGGATGGCGCGCCATGCTGGAGTGGAATCAATCGATCGAGACGCAAGGAGGCGACCATGGCCTTTCTTACTCCCGAGGCAAGCGGCGAGCGCGCCGTTGCGAAGACATTTCTGCTCCAGCAGTTCGCCCAGGCGCGCAGCACGGTTTACGGGCTGTCCAATGAGCAGATCCACGCTCGGCCGTCGGTGAGCGCCTTCACGCCGGCGATGCTCATCACCCACCTGACGCAAGTGGCCGACGGCTGGTGCGCATCGGTTGCCGCCGCGCCGAACTTCCCCGCTGGCCCCAATGCCGCTGCCGATGGGGGTGATTACGAGATAGACGACCCCGCGGGGGTGACCATCGAGGGCCTCCTCACGGCATACGACCAGGCCGTTGACCGGCTCGGCGAGATCGTCGAGTCCGCGGACTTCGACGCGATCGTCCCGACTCCGCCCGCGCCGTGGTACCCGCCGGAGCTGGTCGGCTGGCAGGTGCGCTGGGTCATCCAGCACCTGATCGCCGAAGTCGCCCGTCACGCCGGGCATGCCGACATCATCCGCGAGTCGATCGACGGCAAGGGCTCCTACGAGCTCAACGCCCGCGCCGACGGCGCACTCGCCGACGACCAGGAGTTCCCGGCCTGGTAGTTCCGTCTCGTGGTCCATCAGGGACGTCGAGTGGCCGACGCCGGCCACTCTACGTCGCGTCGTCGCCCACTCGACGTCACTCGATTGCTCACGCGACGGGAAGCGGGAGAGGACAAGGGCGGCTGGACGCGCAGACGAGGCGAGGGCGATTGAGCGTGGCCGCTGACCGCAGAGGTGACGGACCCGACGAACCGGCGGCCGCGCGAATCTCTCGCCCTCGCCCGTCTCCGGGGCCGGCCGGCGAGAGTCGTGTTCACGATGTGGACCCCGGTTCTGCAACGTCCCGCAGGCGTGTCAGGGTGAACGCGTGATGTTTGTGACTGCCGCCACCGCGGCGATCATTATCGGCTAGCGCGGCGAGAGTATCTCATCGCGCAGACCTCCCGCACCCGGGGGGTCTTTTGCTTTGTCGGGAACATCGCAACCGAGCGGGGGACCGGCAGGGCAAGGGTTTTCGGTCCGCACCCCCGGGCCGGAGGCGGCGCACGCTCGTCGGACAATGAACAGGCAACACACGCGTCGGGCCGTGGCCCGGGGATTGGTCGCCGGCGACCAGCCCCCGGGCGACGCCCGGACCACACGGCATACGTCCTGCGAAGAAGAGCGAGCGATGAGCGACCTGCACGTCTACGACACCACCTTGCGCGACGGCGCGCAGCAAGAGGGTCTGAACCTCTCGGTGACGGACAAGCTGGCGATTGCGGCCCACCTCGACGATCTAGGCGTCGGCTTCATCGAGGGCGGTTGGCCGGGCGCCAACCCCAAGGACACCGAGTTCTTCCGGCGCGCGCAGACCGAGCTGCGGCTGAAGAATGCGACGCTCGCCGCCTTCGGCGCCACCCGCCGGGCCGGCGGCCGGGCCGACTCCGACCCGCTGGTGCGTGCCCTGCTCGACTCCGGTGCCTCGGTCGTCACCCTCGTGGCCAAGAGCCATGTCAGTCACGTCGAGCGCGCCCTGCGCACCACGCTCGCGGAAAACCTCGAGATGATCCGCGACACGGTGACCTTCCTGCGTGGCGAGGGACGGCGGGTCTTCCTCGACGCGGAGCATTTCTTCGACGGCTATACGACCGATCGGGCCTACGCGCTGGAGGCCGTGCGCGTCGCGGCCGAATCCGGCGCTGAGGTGATCGCCCTCTGTGACACCAATGGCGGGATGCTGCCGGCGGAGGTTGCTGACGTCGTCGCCGATGTGCTCGCGACCACTTCGGCGCGTGTCGGTATCCATTGCCACAACGACACCGGGTGCGCGGTCGCCAACTCGATGGCCGCGATCGACGCCGGAGCCACGCACGTGCAGGGCACCATCAACGGCTACGGCGAACGCACGGGTAATGCCAATCTGGTGACTGTCGTCGCCAACCTCCAGATCAAGCAGGGGCTCGAGCTCCTCGAACCGCACCGGCTCGCCGAAGCGACCCGCATCTCCCACGCGATCAGCGAGATCACCAATGTCGCGCCCTACAGCCGCCAGCCGTATGTCGGGTCGAGCGCCTTCGCGCACAAGGCCGGCCTGCACGCGAGCGCCATCAAGGTCGACCCGGATCTCTATCAGCACACCGACCCCAAAGCGGTCGGCAATGACATGCGGATGCTGGTCTCGGACATGGCGGGTCGGGCATCGATCGAACTCAAGTCGCGTGAACTCGGTCTCGATCTTGACGGCAGCGACGAAGCCGATGCCGCCAAGGTCGCCCAGGTCCTCGCGCGGGTCAAGGATCTGGAATTGCGCGGGTATACCTTCGATGCCGCGGACGCGAGCTTCGAGTTGCTTCTTCGGCGCGAGCTGAACGGCGGCCTGCCCGACTACTTCGATGTCGAGTCGTGGCGGGTCATCACCGACTCCCGTGGCGAGGACGATGCGCTGTCGGAGGCAACGGTCAAGGTCTTTGCTGCCGGCGAGCGTGTGGTCACGACCGGTGAAGGCAATGGCCCGGTGAACGCGCTTGATCATGCTCTGCGGGAAGGCCTTTCGAGTGCCTATCCGGAGATCGCGCACCTGGAACTCGTCGACTACAAGGTCCGCATCCTCGACACCGAGCACGGCACGGACGCCGTCACGCGCGTGCTGATCGAGACCAGCGACGGCTCGACCACCTGGTCCACCATCGGCGTCGCCGCCAACATTCTCGAAGCCAGCTGGGACGCACTCCTGGAGTCGGTGACGTTCGGCCTCATCCGCGCCGGGGTCGCCCCCCGGCGCGGATGAGCCCTAGTCCCCTTTGACATTTACCAGCTGACGGAGCGTATGCCGCACCTCGACCAGGTCTGCCGCATCCGCTATCACCTGGCCAATGTCTTTGTACGCCGCCGGGATCTCATCGATGAAGGCATCGGTGTCGCGGAACTCCACGCCGGCCATCGCCTCGCGCAGCTGGTCCATCGTGAAGGTGCGCCGGGCCGATAACCTCGAGTGCACGCGGCCGGCACCGTGCGGCGCCGAGTTCAGGGCACGTCGATTGCCCAGTCCCGCAACGACATACGACGCAGTGCCCATCGATCCGGGGATCAAGCCGGGCTCGCCGGCCCGCGCCGAGATAGCACCCTTGCGAGAGAGCCAGACGGGCTTGGCGAAGTGCTCCTCCTGCTCGGTGTAGTTGTGGTGGCAGTTGATCTCCTCCTGCCGATCCACCGTGACGCCGAGCCACTCCTCGACACAGGCGACCAGCCGATCCATCATCTCCTCACGGTTGAGCAGGGCGTAGGTCTGCGCCCAGCGCATCTGCCGGATGTAGGCCCAGAACTCGTCGGTGCCTTCCACGAGGTAGGAAAGGTCTTTGTGCGGCAAGGGAATCCACCACCGCTCGCAGAGCATCTGCGCGACGTCGATGTGGTGCTGGGCGATCTTGTTGCCGACACCCCGAGAGCCCGAATGCAGGAACAACCAGACCCGTCTCGTCCCGGGTGATCTCGATGAAGTGATTGCCGGACCCGAGCGTGCCGAGCTGCAGGTCCCACTGCCCGAGGAAGCGCGCGGGATCGAACTCGGCGCGCACGGCGGCGTTGGTCAACGCTGCGACCCGGTCACGGGTGTGCTCGCGCGCGATGGCCTGATCGCCGGCGCCGGCTGAGAGCGGAATTGCCCGCTCGACCGCCTCGCGCACCGGCCGCCGGTCCGTAGGCAGGTCCGCCTCGGTCAGCTGGGTGCGCACAGCGATCATCCCGCAGCCAATGTCGACGCCGACGGCGGCCGGAATCACGGCCCCGAGGGTGGGAATGACGGACCCGACCGTCGCGCCCAGGCCCAAGTGGGCATCGGGCATCGGCGCCAGGTGCGGGTGGATGAACGGCAGGCGCGAGGTCTGCTCGGCCTGGGCGCGGGTCTGCGGGTCGAGGATGCTGCCCCAGTTGAACAGCTTGGGCTGGAGCTTCTCCATGAATCGCTGCTTTCCAAACCATGCGCTGTGAGAGCGCTGTCCGCGATCTGCCGAGCCCGCCCACGATAGGGGCAGGCAACGAGGCCGCGCACCCGATTTCCGTGGTGACCACGTCGCGGTGAACCGTCGTGGCGCTCAAGAGTCGGGCGACGCGGCCACAGGTATCTCCTCCTTGTCGTGCATTAAGTGCAGCCCAGTGCACCTCATGCACGACAACTTGCGGCAAACACGGCCACCGCTACCGAACGGCAGGGCGGGCAATGGTGTCCAGGACGTCGAGCAGGCGCAGGCGCAGTGCATTGCTCCGCTCGGCGAAGGCACGCTGCGCGCTGACATAGGCCGCCTTGCCCGCGGCAGTTTCGATCGGGATCGGCTCGTAGCCAAGGTCGCGCAGGTCGTAGGGCGAGGCACGCATGTCGAGCGTGCGGAGCCCGCGGGCCAGATCGAAGGCATCCAGGGTCAACTCGCCAGGCACCAGTGGCGCGAGCTTGAAACACCATTTGTAGACGTCCATCCCGGCGTGCAGACACCCTGGCTGCTCGAGCTGAACTTGCGAATCCCGGTTGGGCTGCAACGCGTTTCGCGGGGACGCCGCCGGAGTGAAGAACCGGAAGGCGTCGTAGTGCGTGCACCGGATCTGGTGCACGTCCACCACCTCGTCGGTCTCGGCCGGACTCAGGCGCAACCGATAGGCCGTATGCCGCACCTCCTGCGAGCGATAGACCATCGCCCACTCGTGCAACCCGAAACACCCCGTATGCGGCGCCCGCCCCACCGTGGCCGCCAGCAGCGAGCGGACGAACGCAACCGTCGAACCACGTTCTGCGGCAAAGTGATCCACGTCCAGCGCGACCCCGCCACAGCAGTCGGTGACGTAGTGGCGCCAGGAGGCGCGCGGCATACGTCCGGCGTCCTCGAGCACGATGCCGGGGCCGGGATGCCACCGGCGCAGCTTGCCCGGCGGATTGCTGTAGTAGACGAAGAGGAAGTCCTCCACGGGGTGCTCGACGGCACCGCGACGCCGAGCCTCGTGGCCGGCCACCAGCTCTTCGACTCGGGCGAGGTGCGCCACTTCCCGGGCGGCCCAGTCCGTCGGGGGGAGGCGAACCGGATGCACACTCCCACGCTATCCCTGCGTCGGGCGGCCCCGGTCACCGGCGAACCCGCCCGGCTTAGGCTGACCCTCATGCGAATCGTGCGATTCACGACCGGGGAGGACCCGGCATACGGCGTCTTGGAAGAGGACGGCGGCGTCATCGCCGAGATCGTCGGTGACCCGCTCTACCAGGGCGTGACCTTCACCGGGCGGCGGGTGCCGGCCGACGCGGTCCGACTCCTCGCGCCCGTCATCCCGCGCAGCAAGGTGATCGGGATCGGGCGCAATTACGCCGACCACGCCAAGGAGATGGGCAACGACATTCCCACCTCGCCGCTGGTCTTCCTCGTCCCCAACACCGCCGTCGTCGGCCCGGACGACCCCGTGATCATCCCCTCGATCACCCAGGAGGTCAGCTACGAGGGGGAGTTGGCCGTGGTCATCGGCCGAATCGCGAAGTCGGTGCCCAAGGAGCGCGCCAACGAGGTGATTTTTGGCTACACCTGCGCCAATGACGTGACCGCTCGCGACCTGCAGCGCGGCGACGGCCAGTGGGCACGCGCGAAGGGCATGGACACTTTTTGTCCCCTCGGGCCGGCGATCGCCACCGACCTCGACGTCAGCGATCTGCGCCTGGTCACCCGCGTCGACGGCGAGGTCAAGCAGGACGGCACGACCGCCGACCTGATCTTCGACATTCCGACGCTCATCGCCTACCTCACCCAGGCCTTCACGCTGCTGCCCGGCGACGTCATCCTGACCGGGACGCCAGCGGGTGTCGGCACGGTCGACCAGGGCAGCCGGGTGGAGGTCGAGATCGACGGGATCGGCATACTGGCCAATCCGTTCCTGCGGCGGGACTGACACGCTCCTACACTTGCGACCCGTGAGCAAGCACAAACTCGGTCCGGTCCGCCTGCGCGTCGCGCCGTCGCCGACGGGCGATCCGCACGTCGGCACGGCGTATATGTCGCTCTTCAACCTGGCGTATGCCCGTCAGCAGGGTGGGCAGTTCCTTTTGCGGATCGAGGACACCGACCGGGCGCGCTTTCGCGCCGACAGCGAGCAGCAGGTTTTCGACACCCTGCACTGGCTGGGTCTGCAGTGGGACGAAGGTCCCGATATCGGCGGCCCGGTCGGCCCCTACCGCCAGTCCGAGCGGCTCGACACCTACAAGCCCTATGTCAAAAAGCTGCTGAAGTCGGGGCACGCCTACACGTGCTGGTGCAGCGCCGAGCGGCTGCAGCAGATGCGCGAGGAGCAACAGAAGAACAAGCAGCCCACCGGGTATGACCGCCTCTGTCACGGGAAGTCGGAGACGGAACGGCGCGAGTTGCCCGGCTTCACCGACAAGCCGGTCGTGCGGATGTTCATCCCCGACGACGTCGAGTTGACCTTTACCGACCTGATCCGCGGCGAGGTCAACGCCCCCCGGCCGGACGATCAGGTCATTCTCAAGGCCGACGGCTTCCCGACCTATCACCTCGCCGTCGTCGTCGACGACCACGAGATGAAGATCACCCATGTGGTGCGCGGCGAGGAGTGGATCTCCTCCACGCCCAAGCACCTGCTGCTCTACAAGTGGCTCGGGCTCAAGGCGCCGGCGTTCGCGCACATGCCGCTGCTGCGCAATGCCGACAAGTCCAAGATCTCCAAGCGCAAGAATCCCGCGGCCCGGCTGACGTGGTTCGTCGAGGAGGGCTATCTGCCGGAAGCGCTCGTGAACTTCCTTGCGCTGCTTGCCTATCCGCCGGCGCAGGATGCCGAGGGCGATGACGTCGAGAAGTTCACGTTCGCCGACTTCTCGCGCGACTTCGCGTGGGCGAAGGTCAATCCGGTCGGGCCGATCTTCGACCTGAAGAAGCTGCAGTGGCTCAATGGCGTCTATATCCGCGACCTCGAACTCGGTGATCTCACCTCGCGGTTGCTGCCCTATCTCGAGCGGGCCGGAGTGTTGTCGGGATCGCCGAGCCTGGGGGTGTTGGGCCGGCTGAAGTCGGTCGCCGAGCTGATCCAGACCCGCATCGTCTTGTTGAGCGAGTCGGTGCCGCTGGTCGCGCCCTTCTTCACCGCTGACGACATGCTGGTGATCAACGACGACGCGCGGGCCGACCTTGGTGCGGATGCACCGCGGGTGCTCGATGCCGCGATCGCCGCGCTGGGTGACATCGACGACCACCTGGCCGACCTGATCGCCGGCACTGCCTGGAATGCCGCGAACCTCGAGGCGACCCTGCGTCGGGTCCTGGTGGAGGAGTTGGGCCTCAAGGCGCGAGTCGCCTTCGGGCCGGTGCGCACGGCGGTCTCCGGTGCCAAGATCTCACCGCCGCTCTTTGAATCGATGGAGATTCTCGGCAAGACCTCGACCCTGGCGCGCCTGCACGCCCTGCGTGCCACCCTCTGACCGATTGCCGTATGCCGTGGCTCACCCCGCCGAGGACGTGCTGATCGACGGAGTGCTCTTCGACCTCGACGACACCCTCATCGATACGGCGGCGGCGATGCACCTGGCCGGCGCTGCCGCTGCGGCCGTGCTCTGGCCGGACGCCGACCCGCAACGGCTCGCGATTGCGGGCGTGCGGTTCCGGTCGGATCCCGGCGGGTTCTTCGGGGCCTACACCCGCGGCGAACTGACCTTCGCTGCCATGCGGGCGGCGCGGATCGCCGACCTCGGAGCCTGGCTGGGCGCAGCGGACGGGCAGGTCGCTCGGGCGGCTTTCGACGCGGCATACGAGCCGGCGTTCGTGGCCGCCTTGCAGACCTTCAAGGACGCGCCCGCCTGCCTGACGGCGTTGCAGGACAACGGTATACGCATTGGATTGCTGACGAACTCGGGCGCCGACTATACGGCGGCGAAGCTGCGGCATACGAGCTTGGCTGGTGTCACCGATGTGGTCTGTACACGTGACACGCTCGGCTTCGGCAAGCCGGACGCGCGCGCCTTCCACGAGGCCTGCCGGCAACTCGGAACCGACCCGGCGCGCACCTTGCACATCGGGGACGAGCTGCACGCCGACCCGCTCGGGGCCGTCGGTGCGGGGCTGCGAGCGGCGTGGCTGGTGCGCGACGGCGCCCTCGACGAGAGCGTGCGGGCGGAGGTGACGAGGCGGGGGATCGCGGTGATCGACACGCTCGAGGTGGTCCGCCCTGGCCGGCTGGGCATGCGGTTGTCCTGAGCTCGGCGGGCGACGCTCAAAGGACACCCTCGAAGGCTTCCGCTCCTTCGCCCGCGAACCTGTGGATAGTCGCGCATGGTCGCTAACGGAGCCCGCCAGGACTGGGGGGATGGTTGCCGAGGGGAAAGTGAGGGACGATGAGTGTCATGACCACGGTCTCGCTAGGGGCGCCGTTCACGCGTTCGGACCTCGATGCGCTCCCGGACGATGGGCGGCGACATGAACTCATCGACGGGGTGTTGGTCATGACCCCGGCGCCGAGTCCGCGTCATCAACTGATTCAAATGGAGCTCATCAAGCGCTTGCTGCCAGCCATACCGACTGGGCAGCGCCTGCTCGCGGCGCCGCTCGACGTCGTCCTGGGACCGGCCACCGTGCTGCAACCCGATCTGCTGATCGCAGCGCGGACCGCCTTGACGTCTCGCGATCTGCCGGTCGCTCCACTGCTTGCCATCGAGGTGCTCTCGCCGAGTACTCGGCGCTTAGACCTGGGGATCAAACGGGCGCTCTACGAGTCAGGAGGGTGTGCGGCGTACTGGGTCATCGATCCAGACGAGCCCTCGATCACCGCGTGGGAGTTGCACGAGGGACGGTATGCCGAGGTCGGCCGGGCCGTGGGTAGCGAGTCGCTGCGCCTGCATATGCCGGTCGAGGTCGAGATCGTCCCCGCCGACCTGGTGACGTGACCCGGCATCCGTGCACCACGGGGTGGGCAACCGCGATTTGGGGGGCCTGCGGGGGAGCGGGTAGTATTCACCTTCGGTTCGCGGCCCGCGCGTGCTTCGGCACGAAGGGGAGGCGATACCCCTTGGGGTATGGTGTAATTGGCAACACTAGTGATTCTGGTTCACTCATTCTAGGTTCGAGTCCTGGTACCCCAGCGCAGCACCGTGATCGCGGTGATTCGGAGATTGACTAGGCCGTCGGCTAAGGTTGCTCCGCTGTAGCACGGCCCCGTTGTGTAGCGGTCTAGCACGCCGCCCTCTCAAGGCGGTAGCGCGGGTTCGAACCCCGTCGGGGCTACCAGCAGTCGAAGGCCCCCTGTCCTCAGGCAGGGGGCCTTCGCGTATGCCGCCGACCGCTTCCCTATTCGGACTGGGCGCGGGCGGCAGCTTCCTGGGCGGCGGCGTGGCGGGTCAGGACTTCGGTGAGTTTGTTGGCTCCTGCCATGACCGTGGCGGCGTGCAGCCGGCCGGGCTGGCGGGAGAGGCGCTCGATCGGGCCGGAGATCGACACGGCGGCGATCACGCGACCGGAGGGGCTGCGCACGGGCGCGGAGACCGAGGCCACTCCGGGCTCGCGCTCACCGACGCTCTGGGACCAGCCCCGACGGCGGACGCCGGAGAGGGTGGTCGCGTTGAAGGCAGCGCCGTGCAGACCGCGGTGCAGCCGGTCCGGCTCCTCCCAGGCAAGTAGCACCTGGGCGGCGGAGCCAGCGTGCATCGACAAGGTCGCGCCGACGGGGATGGAGTCACGCAGGCCGACCGGGCGCTCGGCGGCCGACACGCAGACGCGGTGGTCGCCTTGCCGGCGGAAGAGTTGAGCGCTCTCATTGGTGTGATCGCGCAAGGCCCCGAGCACCGGGCCGGCGGCAGCCAGCAGGCGGTCCTCGCCGGCCGACGCGGCGAGCTCGCCTAGGCGCGGGCCGAGCACAAAGCGGCCCTGCAGATCGCGGGAGACGAGGCGGTGGTGCTCCAGGGCGACCGCGAGGCGATGGGCGGTCGGCCGGGCCAGGCCGGTGGCCGTGACGAGTTGAGCAAGGGTGGCTGGTCCCGATTCGAGAGCCCCCAAGACGATGGCGGCCTTGTCGAGGACGCCGACCCCACTGGAGTTGTCCATGTCTTGATATTGCCGTCTCATTGCCTGAGACGCAAGTTCGAGGGTCCTAAACCCGTGCGAGCCTGGCCGGGACGCCTGGTTCGCGCACGCATTTCTTGGAGGCAATGATGGCAGGCACGCTGGCCGAAAAGGTTTGGGCGGACCATGTGGTTCGCAGCGCCGACGGCGAGCCGGACATCCTCTACATCGATCTCCACCTGGTCCACGAGGTCACCAGTCCGCAGGCCTTCGACGGTTTGCGGCTCAGCGGCCGCCAGGTGCGGCGCCCCGAGCTGACGCTCGCCACCGAGGACCACAACGTCCCGACCACCCCCGGTCCGATCACCGACCCAGTGAGCCTGACCCAGGTCGAGACACTGCGCCGCAACTGTGCCGAGTTCGGTGTCGAGATCTATCCGATGGGCCACGCCGAGCAGGGCATCGTCCACGTCGTCGGCCCCCAACTCGGGCTGACGCAGCCCGGGATGACGATCGTATGCGGCGACAGTCACACCTCCACTCACGGAGCCTTCGGTGCGCTCGCCTTCGGCATCGGCACCAGCGAGGTCGAGCACGTCCTCGCCACCCAAACCCTCTCGCTCAAGCCTTTCAAGACGATGGCCATCGAGGTCGATGGCGACCTGTCCGAGGGCGTCACGGCCAAGGACGTCATCCTGGCCGTCATTGCCAAGATCGGCACCGGCGGTGGTCAGGGCTATGTCCTGGAATACCGTGGCTCGGCGATCCGCGCTCTGTCGATGGAAGCGCGAATGACGGTCTGCAATATGTCGATCGAGGCCGGTGCGCGAGCCGGTCTGATCGCTCCCGACCAGACCACCTTCGACTACCTCAAGGATCGCCCCCACGCGCCGACAGGGGCCGACTGGGACGATGCCGTCGCCTACTGGTCGACGCTGCGCTCCGAGGACGACGCAACCTTCGATGAGGTCGTGCGCATCGACGCCTCCTCCCTGACTCCCTTCGTGACATGGGGCACGAACCCCGGCCAAGGCGCGCCGCTCGGCGCCGCCGTGCCCGACCCCGCGCTGATCCCTGACGACACCGAGCGTGCCGCCGCGGAGGCCGCCCTGGCCTATATGGGGCTGACCGCGGGCACGCCCCTGCGCGAGATCGCCGTGGACACCGTCTTCGTCGGCTCGTGCACGAACGGCCGGATCGAGGACCTGCGCGCTGCCGCAGCGATCGTCAAGGGCCGGACGGTGGCGGACGGGGTGCGAATGCTCGTCGTGCCTGGGTCGGCCCGCGTGCGACTGCAGGCCGAGGCCGAGGGCTTGGACGCGGTCTTCACCGCGGCCGGCGCGGAGTGGCGACTGCCCGGCTGCTCGATGTGCTTGGGCATGAACGCCGACCAACTCACGCCGGGCGAGCGATCGGCATCGACCTCGAACCGCAACTTCGAGGGACGCCAGGGCAAGGGTGGACGCACGCATCTGGTCAGTCCTCTTGTCGCCGCGGCGACGGCCATCCGCGGCACCTTGTCCACGCCCGCCGACCTCGAGCCCGCCACCGCTGGGAGCAACTGACATGCAGGCCTTCACGACGCACACCGGCGTCGGCGTCCCATTGCGTCGCAGCAATGTTGACACCGACCAGATCATTCCAGCCGTCTATCTCAAGCGGGTGACGCGCACCGGATTCGAGGACGGCCTCTTCGCCGCGTGGCGCGGCGACGAGAGTTTCGTGCTCAACGATCCGGCGTATGCCGCGGGATCCGTTCTCGTCGCCGGCCCCGACTTCGGGACCGGCTCCTCACGCGAACACGCGGTCTGGGCGCTGATGAACTACGGCTTCCGCGTCGTCATCTCCTCGCGCTTCGCGGACATCTTCCGCGGCAACTCGGGCAAGCAGGGCCTGCTGACGGCCGTTGCCGCCCAGCACGATGTCGAATTGATCTGGAAGTATCTCGAAAACGAGCCAGGTGCTTCTGTCACAGTGGATTTGGTCTCGCGCACGATTACCGCGGGCGACATCGTCGTGCCCTTCGACGTCGACGACTACACGCGCTGGCGTCTGCTCGAAGGGCTCGACGACATCGGCCTGACGCTGCGTCACGAAGGCGACGTCACGGCATACGAGAAGACGCGGCCGGCCTTCAAACCGACTGTGACCGCCTGACTTTCGCTCTAATGATCGGCTGTCGCCGAACAAATGTCGTTGCGACACAACAAACTCGTTGCTTGCCAATAGTGGACTAACGCGCCCGCGCGCCCTACCGTCAGCGGTGGAGGTCGGCGAAGTTGCACGACCCCGAGGGTCGCCGGCCCAACCGGCATGGAGTGACAACGGAGTTGGTCTCGTGAACAAAGCTGATCTGGTGAATGCGCTCGAGGCGCGACTCGGGAGCCGGAAGGCCGCCGTCGACGCCGTCGAGGCAGTGCTCGAAACGATCGTCACCGAGGTGTCGAAGGGCGGCAAGGTCGCGTTGACCGGCTTCGGGACCTTCGAGAAGGCGGCGCGCGCTGCGCGCACCGGGCGCAACCCGCGCACCGGTGATGTCGTCAAGATCCGCAAGACCTCGGTGCCACGGTTCACCGCGAGCGCCAAGTTCAAGGACTACGTCAAGAACCCCAAGAGCCTGCCCAAGGTGACCCCGCTCGCCCGCGCGTCCAGCGCCGCGGCGAAGGCGGCGGCTGCGCCGGCGAAGACTGCGGCCAAGACGACGACGGCCGCGGCCAAGCGCGCCGCCACCAAGGCCGCGCCCGCCAAGTCGGCGACCAAGGCCGCTCCGGCAAAGTCTGCCGCCAAGACCACGACCAAGGCGGCGCCGGCGAAGGCGGCGACCAAGGCCACCGCGACCAAGGCCGCCGCGACCAAGGCCGCCACGGCGAAGGCTGCCACCACCAAGGCTGCGGCCACGAAGGCGGCGAAGGCAGCGCCGGCGAAGGCAGCGCCGGCGAAGGCCGCCGCGAAGTCGACCACGGCCGCCAAGAAGACCACGACGCGCAAGAAGGCCTGAACGCTGCACCGCGAACTGCCCGGCACCCTTTGAGGTGCCGGGCAGTCGCGTTTGTCTAGGCGAAAGGCATTGCGGCGCTAGCGAATGGACTCCCCGTCGCCGATGCCGACGATCCAGACCCGGGTGATCTCCGGCCGCTCGGTGCCGGGGCCGGCGACACCCAGACTCACACGCTGACCGACCCGCAGATGGCGCAATCCGCTGCCGTCGAGCGCCGCGCCGGGGAAGGGCAATTCGCGGCCGTCATCGAGCAGCACCGACCCGTCGCCGGTCTCGATGTCGTAGCGGTGGACGCTGCCTTGCATCCCTCAACTCTAGGCTGCTTCGGCGCCGGAGCCGTGCGCGTCAGTCGCTGCCGATCGGCGCCCAGCCCGCGAGCACCTCGGCCGTATGCCGTCCGCACCCGAACGCAAGCACGCTGGCCAAGTCATCGTGCACGTCCACATCGCGCCGCAGGCGTGCCAGTTCCTGCCCGACGGGGCGATAGCCCGCGGCGAGGTGGTGCTGCGCGGAGGCGGGCCCGAAGTCCGGAGTGAGGGCACCGTCATACGCGGCCAGGAGCACCGAGCCCACGCCCGTGTGATCGGGGACGACGCCATGGCCGACCGCGGCGCAGGCCGCGAGGGCGGTCGCCAGGTCCTCGGCGCGGGCCGACGGGATGTCCCCGAGTAAGGCGGCGACCGGGCCCGGGCCGAGCGCGACGACCCCCGCGCGGATGGCGGCGTTCAGGCCCCCTCCCGGATCGGTGAGCACGCGCGCGCCGACGCCCTCGGCATACCCGCGGATGTCGTCATCGCCGGTGACGACGAGGAGCCGGTCGGCACCCACGGCCAGGGCCGCCATCTCGAGCGTGTCACGGGCGAGAGCGCGACTCAACGCCGCGCGTTGGGGATGGTGCAGACGCGATTTGCCGTTGGGCGCTCCCTGCGCCGGGATGACGACCCGCCACCCCTGGGCGCGCGCGTCGGGCGGTGTCATGCCGGTGATGATGTCATGGCGGAAGTAGGCTGCCGGGCGGCCCGCTAAGCGGGCCGGCCCAGGTGTCGCAGGCACGAGATAGAGGTTCAATGGCGAAGACGACCCAGCAACGCGACTTGCCGCGGGCCTACAAGTTCGTCGTTCGCGTGCTTCGGCCGTTGCTCCTGGTGCTGACCAAACGCGACTGGACCGGAGTGGAGAATCTCCCGGGCGAGGGCGGGTTCATCGCCTGCCCGAATCACTTGTCGCACACGGATTTCGTCATGTTCGGGCATCTGATGTACGACGTCGGCCGCCCGGTGCTCTTCCTCGGCAAGTCGAGCGTTTTCGAATATCCGGTGATCGGTTGGATCGTGCGGCGGGCCGGGCAGATCCCAGTCTATCGCGGCAGTTCGCGCGCGATCGACGCCTACCGAGCGGCCGTCGATGCGGTCCGGGCCGGCGCCGCCGTCGCGATGTATCCCGAGGGCACATTGACGCGCGACCCCGACCTGTGGCCGATGCGCGGCAAGACGGGTGCCGCGCGCGTCGCCCTGGAGACGCGCTGCCCGGTGATCCCGGTGGCGATGTGGGGGCCGCAGGAGTTGATGATGCCGTACGGCCGCTCGGTCCACCTCTTTCCGCGCAAGACGATGCGCATCGACGTCGGCACCCCGGTCGATCTGAGCGATCTGTATGACGCTCCTGACCAACGTGTCGCCGCCAGCGAGGCGACCGACCGGATCATGGCGGCGCTCACGGCACAGGTGGCCGCCCTGCGCGGCCACGCGGCTCCGCCAGTGCGCTACGACCCGGCCGCGCACGGGATGACCGAATTTGGGCGGCCAGAGCGCAAGGACGGCTGAGGTGGCGGGAACCGTCGCTCAGCTGCCGGCCGCAGCGAGCGCGGTGACGATATCGGTCCAGATGTCCTCGACGTCCTCGATGCCGACACTGATGCGCACCAAGGTCTCCGGTGTCGTCACCGGCTCGTTGGGGATGGCGCGACGGCGCTCCCACTGGGTTTCGACGCCGCCGAGTGAGGTCGAGTTGCTGATGAGGCTGGGCGCGGCGCACACGGCATCTGCGCTCTCGGCATCGCCCGCGAGCTCGATCGAGATCATCGCGCCGAAGCCGGGATAGCGCACGCGCGATACTCCGGCGAGGTCGCCGAGACGGGCGGCCAGAATCGCGGCATTGCTGCACGCCCGGTCGAATCGGACTGCGAGAGTGCGGATTCCGCGGGTGGCTAGCCAGGCTTCCATCGGGCCGGGGATCGCGCCGCCCAGAGTGCGCGCCGACAGCAACGCGGCGTGCAACCGCGCGTCGCGGGTGACCAACGCGCCGAGGATCACATCGGAGTGGCCCGAGAGGTATTTCGTCGCCGAGTGCAACACGATGTCGGCGCCTAGTTCGAGCGGTCGTTGCAGGAGCGGCGTGGCGAAGGTGTTGTCGACGACGACCACGGCGCACTCGCGCTGCGCGACCTCGGCGGCCGCGGCGAGATCGGCGACCTGGAGCAATGGGTTGGTCGGTGATTCGAGCCAGACGAGCGCGGCGCCCGGGATCGCTGCGGCCACCGCATCGGCGTCGCTGACATCGACCCAGCGCACGAGCCATCGGCCGGCGGTCTCGCCCTCGCGCAGCACGGTGTCCACGCCGTTGTATGCCCCGGCCGGCGCCACGATCGTCGCCCCGTGCGGCACGAGCGTCAGCGCGGCGCTCGCCGCCGCCATACCCGAGGAGTAGAGCAGGGCCTCGCCGCCTTCGAGTGCGCCGAGCACGTCCTCGAAGGCGGTCCACGTGGGGTTGCCCGCGCGGGCATACCGCAGGTCGGTGCCGACGACATAGGTCGATGTGAACGTCGGGGGGATCACGACGCCGGCCCCGGGCTCGGCCGGCGGCCGGCCGGTGGCGACCACCGTGGTCGCCGGGCGCGAAGCGGATTGGGGTGTCGACATACGGGCGACAATAGGCCGTCACGTCCGAGACGGGCGCGCAGGCCCGGGATAGTGTCGAGCGTGATGAGTGCAATGGACAACGCGCAGAGCAAGATCCGGGTCGCCCTGCTCTTTGGCGGGCGCTCCTCCGAACACGCCGTCTCGTGCGCGACCGCCGGGGGTGTGCTGCGCGCGATCGACCGCCGCCGGTATGACGTGCTCCCGATCGGGATCGCGCCCGACGGTCGGTGGGTGCTTCTTCCCGACGACCCCGAGCCCCTGGAGTTGCGGCGCGGCCACGTGCCGGCGGTCCCGGAGAGCGCACCCGGTGTCGTCGTGCCCACGAGCACGCGCGAACGCGGGCTGCGCGTGCTCGATCGCGGCGAGATGCCGCAGGAGCTGGGCGATGTCGACGTCGTCTTCCCCCTGCTGCACGGCCCGTTCGGTGAGGACGGGACGGTTCAGGGGATGCTCGAACTCGCCGACATCCGCTATGTCGGCAGCGGCGTCCTCGCGTCGGCGGCCGGCATGGACAAGCACTTCATGAAGGTCGTCTTCGCCGGCGCGGCACTGCCGGTGGGGCCGTTCACGGTGATCACCGATGCGCAGTGGCGTCACGACCCGGCGGCTGCGCGGGATGCGGTGGCCGGTCTCGGTATGCCCGTCTTCGTCAAGCCGGCCCGGGCCGGGTCGTCGATGGGCATTACCAAGGTGACCTCGATGGACGACCTCGACGCGGCGGTTGAGAACGCCCGGCAGCATGACCTGAAGGTCGTGGTCGAGGCCGGGATCGTCGGGCGCGAGATCGAGTGTGGCGTGCTCGAGGGTCATGACGGCGCCCCGCCTCGGACGTCGCGGGTGGGCGAGATCGTCGTGCGCTCGGGGCATGGTCACGACTTCTACGACTTCGAGGCGAAATATCTCGACACCGACGACTCGGTCGAGCTGACCTGCCCCGCTGATGTGCCGGCGGATATCGAGGCGCGCATCCAGGAGTTGGCGGCGCGGGCCTTCCTCGCCCTCGGCTGCGAGGGGCTGGCCCGGGTGGATTGCTTCTACACCGAAGGCGGTGATGTGCTGATCAACGAGATCAACACGATGCCCGGCTTCACGCCCTATTCGATGTATCCGCAGATGTGGTTGGCGAGCGGGCTGACCTATCCAGAGTTGATCGACGAGTTGATCACGCTCGCGCTCGAACGTCCGGTCGGCCTGCGCTGACGGCCGACGCCACGGGATCAGGGTCGCCCTAACCCGCCGATTTGCCCACGCAGCGTCGGCCGGTGGTCGGCAGCGTGGCCACGGCCGCATCGAAATCGGTGAGCAGCATCGGCTCCGGCGCGTAGGCCCTCGGGATCAGCACCTCGACGGCCGGATCCGTGCCGAAGGTGGTGAAGGCGGCCCCATCGCTCAACTCGCGGATGATCCAGTCCGTGCCGTCGACCGTGATGCACGGATCCGTCGTCGGCCCGGGCGGCGTCAAACCGCATCGGGCGATCACGGCGGGATCACCCCACGCGGCGACCGCCGGGTCGGCCGGGTCGGTCGAGCGCGCGGTGAGCTCGCCGAGAGCGGTGGGCCACGGCATACGGGCACAGGCGGCGGCGCCGGCGTGCGACGGCACGGCGAGGCCGACCGACCCGTTGCCGCAGGCAGTCAGAGGTGACGCCACGAAGGCGGCCGCCGCAGCGGCCGCCCAGGGTCGGCCCGTCAGACGTGGACGACGGTGCAGGTCAGCGTCCGGGTGATGCCGGGGACTTCCTGGATGCGCGCAATGACGAGCTTGCCGAGGTCGTCCACCGAGGGGGCCTCGACGCGGGCGATGCAGTCGTAGGGGCCGGTGACGTCCTCGGCGAGAGTGACCCCGCTGATCTTGGCAACTGCCTCCGTCACGCTCGCCGACTTGCCGACCTCGGTCTGGATGAGGATGTAGGCCTGGACCATGGGGCTCCCCTTCGTTGGGCTGGTTCGAGGCGCAACCGCGACTCTTGTGGCACTGGTCGTCCGGAAGGGACGTCGTGTCAGACGCTACCGTGCCGGGCATGGCGACGTCTCCCCAGGGTGTTGGTGGCTACACCGAGGATCAGCTACTCGAGGGGATCTTGCCGCTGATGGCGGGCGGTCGTGACGACGTCCTCGGGCCGGGCGACGATGCCGCGGTGCTGCGGCTAGACGGCCCCCCGGTGGTGACCACCGATGCGCTGGTCCTCGGACGAGACTGGCGAGACGACTGGTCGACGCCGGCGCAGGTAGCCGCCAAGGCGGTCACCCAGAACCTGGCCGATATCGCGGCGATGGGCGCCGTGCCGACGTCGCTGCTGTGCACGCTGCTGCTCGATCCCGAGACGCCGGTGGAGTGGGTCGAACGGTTCGCCGCCGCGTTGGGCGTGCAAAGCCGGCGGTATGCCGTGTCCGTCGCGGGCGGTGACCTCTCGTCCGCACCGGCGGGCCTGCGGGCGGTCGCGATCACCGCCTTCGGCGAACTCGAGGGGCGCGATCCGGTGACCCGTGCCGGGGCGCGACCGGGCGACAGGATCGCGGTGACCGGGTCGCTGGGCCGCTCCGCGGTGGGACTGGCCTTGCTGCTCGCGGCGTCGTCAAGCGGGCAGGGCGTCGACGATCTCCCGGTCGAGGCGCTGGCGCACCACCTGACGCCCACGGCTCCGCTGAGTCAAGGCCCGGTTGCTGCTCTGGCCGGGGCCGGGGCCATGATCGACCTCTCCGACGGCCTCTCGCGCGATGCCGACCGGGTCGCACGGGCCAGCGGGGTGCGGCTGGTCCTGGAGGCGGATGCGCTGGCGGCGGACCTGAACTGGGCGGAGAACTTTATCGCACGGGGTGTTGCGCGTCAGTGCGTGCTGGGCGGCGGGGAGGAGCACAGCCTGCTCGCCTGTTTCCCCGGCGAGGTGCCGCCGTTCTGGCGCGTGTTGGGGCGGGTTGAGCAGGCCGGTACCGGTGAGCCGGGTGTCTGGTTGGACGGGCGCCCGCTGCCCGTCACCGGATGGGACCACTTCGCCCGGCCTCCCGCCCCCTGAGGTTGGCACTCGACGGGGTTGAGGTGTGTACTCCACGGGGTTGGAGTGGGCATTCGACGGGGGGAACGACGAGAGCGGCCGGACCCGAAGGGGTTCGGCCGCTCTCGAGAGTGCGTCAGGATGACGTCAGCGGTTGACCTTGCCGGCCTTGAGGCAGGAGGTGCAGACGTTCAGGCGCTTCGGGGTCTTGCCGGCGTCGCCGACCATCGCGCGCACCCGCTGAATGTTGGGGTTCCAGCGACGCTTGGTGCGACGGTGGGAGTGCGAGACGGAGTGACCGAAGCCAGGGCCCTTGCCGCAGACATCGCAGGTGGCAGCCATGGTGGTGCTCCTTCAAGAGGGGATCGAAAGGTTCGTCGGGCGCCCATGGCCGGTGAACGGCATACGGGCAACCGGACAAGATTATCCGACCGGCCGCCGATCGGGCAAAACGCGCGGTGTCACCGGGGGTGACTACCCTTCGGCAGGTGGCCACGCTCGACTCGACGCTGGCGCCCCTGATCGGGCGGACTGCGCACACCCTGCGCGATGAGCGGGCGTTGATCACGGTGCGTGACCTGCTCGGCTTCTTTCCCACCCGCTACTTGGCGTATGACAGCGACCTCAGCGAGCTGCGCGAGGGCGAGTTCGTCGTCGTGATCGGCGAGGTGTTGTCCGCCAAGACGCGCGAGATGACGACCCGGCGCGGGTCGATGTTCAACGCCACCTTGACCGACGGGCGGCACGAGATCGACATGACCTTCTTCACCGCGCGCGGACATCAAGACAAATTGCGGCCGGGTGTGCGGGTGATTGCGGGCGGACAGGTGGGAGTTTTCAACCGGCGCTGGCAGCTGGCGCACCCGGGCTATACGGTGCTCGATCGCAGCGGCGACAGCGACCTACCGGGGCTCTTCCCGGTCTATCCGGCGGTCCCGAAGCTGCACAATTGGAACCTTGTGCGTGCCGTGCGGCTGGTCCTCGACGCGCTCGATCCGCTGCCCGATCCGGTCCCCGCCGAGATCCGCGCCAAGCACGACCTGCCGAGTTTGGACCGGGCGACGCGCTTGCTGCATCGACCGAACAGCCGCGCCGAACTCGCGCGGGCCCGCGACCGGATGCGGTATGGCGAGGCGTTCGTCCTCCAAACCGTGCTGGCCCAGCGACGGCTGGCTCGCGCTCGCGAGCAGATGGCGGTGCCCATCAGCGGCGGCGGCCCCCTGCTGCAGGCGTTCGACGCGCGGCTGCCCTTCACGCTGACGGCCGGCCAGCAACGCGTGAGCGCCGAGATCGCCGCGGACCTCGGGCAGTCGGTGCCGATGAGCCGGCTGCTGCAGGGCGAGGTCGGGTCAGGCAAGACGGTCGTCGCCCTGCGGGCGATGCTCAGCGCGGTCGATGCTGGAGGTCAGGCCGCCCTGCTCGCGCCGACCGAGGTGCTGGCGGCGCAGCATCAGCGCTCGATCACGGCGATGCTGGGGGATCTGGCCGAGGGTGGCCTGCTGGGGGGCAGCGAGCTCGGGACCCGGGTGGCTCTGTTGACCGGTTCGCAGTCCACCGCCGCACGGCGGCAGGCCCTGCTGGACGTCGTCAGCGGCACGGCCGGGATCGTGGTCGGCACGCACGCGCTGCTGCAGGAGAAGGTCGACTTCGCCGGCCTGACCCTGGTCGTCGTCGACGAGCAACACCGCTTCGGGGTCGAGCAGCGTGACAACCTGCGCGGTAAGGCCGAGCGCCCCCCGCATGTGCTGGTGATGACGGCAACTCCGATCCCCCGGACCATCGCGATGACGGTCTTCGGCGATATGGAGACCTCGGTGCTCGACGAACTCCCCGCCGGGCGCTCGCCGATCACCACGCATGTGGTCGACGAATACCGCCCCGGGTGGCTCGAACGCACCTGGGCGCGGGTGGCTGAGGAATGTGCGGCGGGGCGGCAGGCCTACGTCGTCTGTCCGCGGATCGGCCCCGACCAGGCGAGCGAGGAGGCCGCCGAGTTGCCTACTCCGGAGGAAGGCGAGCCCCCGAAGCTGGACATGATCGGCGTGCTCGAGACATATGACGTGTTGTGCGCCGAGCCGGCGCTGACAGGTCTGCGGGTCGGACTGTTGCACGGGCGGCTCCCGTCGGAGGAGAAGGACCAGGTCATGCGTGCCTTCGCCGCCGGCGAGATCGACGTCCTCGTCGCCACCACCGTGATCGAGGTCGGGGTCGATGTCCCGAACGCGACGATGATGGTGGTCCGCGACGCCGACCGCTTCGGGGTCTCGCAGTTGCATCAATTGCGCGGCCGGATCGGGCGCGGCGCCTACCCGGGTCTGTGCCTGTTCACGACGCGAGCCGGCGGCGGGCCGGCGGCCGAGCGGTTGGCCGCGGTGGCGACGACGACGGACGGCTTCGAGCTGGCCCAGCTGGACCTGAAGCAGCGGCGCGAGGGCGACATCCTCGGGGCCCGGCAAAGCGGAAGCCGGGGCGGCCTGCGCTTCTTGTCGCTGCTGGCGCACGAGGAGATCATCGCCGCGGCTCGGGTCGACGCGGCCGCGGTGGTCGCGGACGATCCGGAACTCACCGAGCATCTGGTGCTCGCCGACCGGGTTGCGCGCGAGCTGGCGCCGGAACAGGCCGACTTCCTGGAGAAGGCCTGATGACGCGGATCATCGGCGGGCGCGCGGGTGGGCGTGCGCTCGTCACCCCGCGGGGCAGCGCAACGCGGCCGACCTCGGACCGGGTCCGGGAGGCGCTCTTCTCCATCCTGGTTGCGCGGGATCTGATCGCCGGTGCGCGCGTGCTCGATCTGTATGCCGGCTCGGGTGCCCTCGGGCTGGAGGCCGCCAGCCGGGGCGCGGCCACCGTCACCTTGGTCGAGGAGCACCGGGCCACGGCTCGGTTGATCGCCTCGAACGCCACGGCGCTTGGCCTGCGCGCCGACGTCGTGACGGCGACGGTACGCGGCTTTGCCGGGCGGGCTGGCATACGGGCGGCGTTCGCGGGGGCGGGCCGGGGCGCGGTTGGAGACGCGCGCGCGGACGCGGTTCTCGGCGGCGAGGCGGGGGGAACGGCCTACGACCTGGTGTTTGCGGATCCGCCCTACCCGCTCGCCGAGGCGGACCTAGCGGGGGATCTCGCGGCGCTCGTCAAGAGCGGGGTGTTCGCGCCGGGGGCGACGCTGGTGCTCGAACGCTCGACCCGGTCGCCGGAGCCGGCCTGGCCGGCGGGACTGAGCGGCACCGGTGGCCGTCGCTATGGCGAGACGAGGCTGTGGTTCGCGGTGGCCGATGATCCGCCGCTCGCTGATCCGCAGGGCGTGGAGTTGCTAGGTTCGGACGCGTCCAACCGCACCGAGCCCGAGGTGGAGCCATGACCCGACGCGTTGTCTGCCCGGGCTCCTTCGACCCGGTCACGGTCGGGCACCTCGATATCATCCGGCGAGCCGCCGCCCTCTTCGACGAGGTCGTCGTCGCGATCCTGCACAACCCGTCGAAGTCCGGGACGTTCACGATCGAGCAGCGCATCGATTTCATCGAGGGCGCAAGCGCGGATCTGGCGAATGTGCGCGTCGCGGCGTTCGGAGGGCAGTTGATCGTTGACGTCTGCCGCAAACTCGAGGCGACGGCGATCCTCAAGGGTCTGCGCAGCGAGAGCGACTACGCCTACGAGGTGCCGATGGCGCTGATGAACCGGCAGCTGACCGGCATCGAGACCCTCTTCATCCAAGGGGACGCAGCGAGCGGCCATATCTCATCATCGCTGGTCAAGGAGATCAGCGGGCTCGGCGGTGAGATCAGGGGCATGGTGCCCGATCCGGTGCGCGATGCGCTCTATGCGCGACGGCCCGGCGCCTGACGCTCCGCGATTTGGGCGGGTGCGTGCCGGGCGGTAGGCTTGACCTTCGGCCTGCCCGCGCATCCCTTGGGGCGGCCCTTTCCGATTGCCAGTCTGCGTGGAGCCATGAACCGTCTCGACCCTCGCTCGCCCATGGTGTTCAGCACCCTGGAGTTGGGCCGGCGACCCGGGACGATGCAGGAGCTGACGCGGCGGATCGAGGCGCCCGAGGCCATCGGGACCGACGTGATCGCCGTGCCGGCCGGGTCTCCGCTCGAGGTCGGCCTCCGTTTGGAGTCCGTCCTCGAAGGCGTGCTGGCGACCGGTGAGGTTCGTGCCACGGCCACCGGATCGTGCGTTCGCTGCCTGGAACCGGTCACCGCCTCGGTGACCGCACCTTTCCAGGAGCTCTTCGTTCATCCCGAGCGTGTCGCCCACCATCGCAAGACGGGGGCGGTCGATGAGCAGACCGAAGAGTATGAAGTTCAGGGCGACCACATCGACCTCGAGCCCGTGCTCGTGGATGCGGTCGTGCTCGCACTGCCCTTCCAGCCCGTATGCCGGCCGGACTGTCCCGGGTTGTGTTCCGAATGCGGAGCGCGCCTCGCGGACGACCCCGGTCATCACCATGAACTGCTCGACCCGCGCTGGTCGCAGCTGACGGCTCTGTCCTCGTCGGCCGACGCGGACCACACCCAAGAGAAGAGGAACTGACGTGGCTGTCCCGAAGCGGAAGACGTCCCGCTCCAACACCCGCTCGCGCCGCGCCAACTGGAAGGCCGCGCCGATCACCTTGACCACCTGCCCGCAGTGCAAGTCGCCGAGCGTCCCGCACGTCGCCTGCCCGTCCTGCGGCACCTACAACGGCCGCCACTACGGCGTCGCCGAGCGCACCGAGCACCAGGCCTGAGCCGACGCGCGACATGCAGCGGCCCATCGACGAGCTTCGCACCGCCCTTGTGGAGGGCTGCGGCGTGGCCGTCGAGGGGTCGCTGCTGGCGTTGGCGCTGACCCACCGGTCCTACGCCTACGAAAACGGGGCGTTGCCCCACAACGAGCGGCTGGAGTTCCTCGGGGACTCCGTGCTCGGGATCGTCGTGACGGACTACCTCTACCGGGCCTATCCCGCTGAGTCCGAGGGGCACCTGGCCAAGTTGCGCGCCGCCGTCGTCAACATGCGTGCCTTGGCCGACGTCGGACGGACCGTCGCCCTCGGTGACTATCTGCTGCTCGGCCGCGGTGAAGAGAGCACGGGCGGACGCGACAAGGCCTCGATCCTGGCCGATGCCACCGAGGCCGTCATCGGCGCGGTCTTCCTGACCGGCGGGCTACCGGCAGCGACGGACTTCGTCCACTATCTGCTCGACCCGGTGCTCGCGGCCTCGGCGCGGCTCGGTGCCGGGTTGGACTGGAAGACCTCCCTCCAAGAAGCCAGCGTCTCTCGCGACCTCGGGCCGGTCGAATACCGGATCGCCGAGGCCGGGCCCGAGCACGAGAAGGTCTTCACGGCGAGCGCGGTCGTGGGCGGGGTGATCCGCGGCACCGGCGAAGGCCGGACCAAGAAGGACGCCGAGCAACGGGCCGCCGAGCAGGCCTGGCACGACATCACCGCCTCGGCGCTGGCGCCGCCCGCGTGCTGAATACGTCATGCCCGAACTCCCCGAGGTCGAGGTCGTTCGCCGCGGCGTCGCCGCGCACGTCCTCGGCCGGGAAATCGCCGCCACCACCACGTTTGGCGCGCGCGTGCTTCGCCGTCATGCGCCCGGACCGGCGGATTTCGCCGACCGGCTGACCGGCCGGGTCATCACCGAGGCGCGCCGGCGCGGGAAGTATCTGTGGCTGGTCGTCGGCGACGACGCCTTGGTGGTGCACCTGGGGATGAGCGGGCAGTTGCTGCTCGCGCCCCCGGGCGCGCCGGACCCCAAGCATCTGCACGCACGCTTCACCTTCGCCCCGGATGCCACGCGCGAACCGCTGGAGTTGCATTTCGTCGACCAGCGCACCTTCCGCGGCCTTGCGCTCGTCGAGCGCAACGCCGACGGGATCCCGCTGCCCGTAGCGCATATCGCGCGGGATCCTTTCGACCCGGAGTTCGACCCGCTCGCCGTGGCCCGGCGGATCGTGGGCCGGGCGTCGGGGATCAAGCGGCAATTGCTGGACCAGACGATCGTCTCGGGGATCGGCAATATCTATGCCGACGAGGCGCTCTGGCGGGCGCGGATTCACGGCGAGCGCCCGGGGGAGCGGCTGACCAAGCCCGCCGTCGTGCGGTTGCTCGATCACGCCCGCACGGTGATGACCGACGCCCTCGGCGAGGGCGGGACCAGCTTCGACAGCCTGTATGTCAACGTCAACGGTGAGTCGGGCTACTTCTCCCGGTCGCTGCAGGCATACGGCCGGGAAGGGCAGCCGTGCCGTCGCTGCGGGACGCCGATCCGGCGCGAGCACTTCATGAACCGCTCGTCCTACTCCTGTCCCCACTGCCAGAAGCGGCCCCAGACAACGAGGTAGCCAGTTCTTCGTCCAAGGCCGCTTCCGTGCGCATGGCTCGCATCTCAGGGGTGGTCGAAGGGGTTGATCAAGGTCAAGTCGCTCACCTGGTCGAAATCCTTGATAGGACCCTGAGGCATCCGTCTCGAGCGGCAGTGCCTCAAGGCTCGTTGACGGGGTCAAGGGTGCGATAGCCCAGCGCGGTTGCGGCGGCGATCATGCCCGCGTCATGGCTGACGATGGTCGCGTCGAGCCCGGAGGCGATCACCGAGCCCAGATGGATCGCGTCCAGGGTCTTGACCTGCGGCTCGATCGCCTCGGATGCGGCCAGCACGCCCTCGGTCACTGGCACCAGGGCCAGAACGTCGAGGATCTCGTCACGCCGGATCACCGGCAGGCCCTCGCGGGGAAGAACCGGGTCAACTCGGTGCGCAGGATCCTGGACGTAACCGGAACAAAATTTCTACAAATATCGACCAGTTGGGACCGCAACTCCGACGTCGTGTTCACACGACGGGGCTGGGTTGCCCGCTGGACGGGGTTGGGTTGCCCTCTCGACGGGTCAGGGGATGGGGAGCTTCTTGAGCTTGACGGCCTTGCCCGTATGCCGTTCGGACAAGTCCGCGAAGGCCTGCCGGATCGTGGCGGCATAGACGTGTTGTCCGGTCATGCTCGGGTGGATGCCGTCGGGCTGGAGGGCGCCTGTGGCGCGCGCGAGCGCGCCATTCCAGTCGGCGACGATGACATTGGCATAGTCGCCGGCCACCCGCGCGAGCGTGGCGTTGTCGCGGGCGGTGCGCGCCATGTTCAGGTGGATATTGACCAGGACAACCATGCGCTTGGGCCCCAGCCGGTTCAGGATCGCGCGCAGGTCTGTCTCGTCGACACCGGCGTTGGTGCCGAAGGAGAGGATCACCCCGCGCCGGATGTCATGCCCGGAGGCCATGATCGCCGCTAGGCCAGCCGACCATCGACGGTTGGACTTCGCGTCGATCCGGATCCCGGGGAAGTAGTAGCGCAGCGCCGGGACGCTGCCGACCATCATCGAGTCGCCGTAGGCGTCGATCTGGGAGCCCTTGGGCATCGTGAAACCGGCGTCCAGCACGATCCTGGGGCTCGCCGCCGTTGAGGGGGTCCGCGTGGCCGCCTTCTCCTGGGCCTCGATGAGCCTTTGCGTCGAGGTCTGCGCCGGTGCGGTCGCCACGATCGCCAGGGTGGCGAGCACGGCGGCAGCGGCCGCTGCGGCCACCCCCCGTTGCACGGATGTGCCGCGCCCGATTGTGACGGTGCCGAGCCGCGACCAGGCGCCACGCCAGCCGAGTCGGCGGATGGGCGACTCCACGAAGCGGTAGGACAGATCGGCCAGCGCCAACGTCACCACGACGCACCAGGCGCGCGACCACAGGAAGCCCGGTGCCCCAGGCACACTCGGATTGTCCGCGTTGACGATCAGGATGACCGGCCAGTGCCACAAGTAGATGCCATAGGAGCGCTCGCCCACCCAGCGCGTGGCGGGCAGGTCGAGGGCCTGGCTGAACCGGCCGCCGCTCACCGCGCTGGCGACAAGCACGACGGTGGCGAGCGTGGCCAGGGCCAGGCCGCCGCGGAAGGTGAACGAGCGGCTCTCGTCGAGCCACCACATCAGCCCCGCGAGCACGGCGCCCGCGGCGAGCGTGCCCGGGCGCCGGATCGCCGCCCAGCGCGGCCCGGCCAGGGTGGCGCGACCCGGGCCGGCGAACCAGAAGGCCAAGGCAGCGCCCAGCATCAGCCCGACGACGTGGGTGTCGGTGCCGTAGTAGACCCGCGTGGCCCCCAGGTCGGGATCGAAGTGGACGCCCATCCACAGCGCGGAGGCCGCCCCCAGCGTCAGCGGAACAGCGATGCGCGCGCGCACCGAGGGGACATGGCGCAGCAGCAGCCAGGTCGTCAGCGGCCACCCAAGGTAGAACTGCTCCTCGACGGCCAGCGACCACAAGTTGGTGAACAACTGCGGCGTCGTGGACGCGAAGTAGTCGGCTCCAGCGGCGATCTGGACCCAGTTGTAGGAGAAGGTCAGTGCGCCGAGCACCTCGCGGCCGATGCCGACGAGCAGGTCGGTCTGGACCAGCTGGGCGAGCACGATGCTCAGCGGCAGGCACAGCAGCAGCGCAGGAAGAAGGCGGCGCGCGCGCCGGCCCCAGAAGCCGGCGAAGTCCACCGTGCCGGTCCGCGCCTGCTCGCGCACGAGCAAGGTGGTGATCAAGAAGCCCGAGACGACGAAGAAGATATCGACGCCCAGGAAGCCGCCGGGCAGCCAGGCCGGGTTGAGGTGGAAGATCACGACAGCGGCGATGGCGATCGTGCGCAGTCCGTCGAGCCCGGCGAGGCGCGCGGCGCTGGCGGCACGGCTGGGGACAACCGCAGACGTCGCGGCGGGCGCCTGAACCGTAGCCACGGCCGAAGCGCTCGACGGCGTGACGATCACCTGACTCACGACACCTCCTGCGGACAACTCGCTCGATAGATCAACTCGTGCCCACCGTAAAGATGACCACCGACAGCCCGGGGGAGGCACGCGGGAGTGGCGCGGCATACGGTGGCTGAATGAGCGGCGACGAGCGTGTGGTGACCTATGTCCGCGGGCGGGTCCAGGGCGTCGGATTCCGCTGGTGGACCCGGGCTCGGGCGCTTGAACTCGGCCTGGCCGGATATGCCCGCAACACCGACGATGGCCGGGTGGAGATCTGCGCCGAGGGGGAGCGCGCCGCCCTCGAGGACCTGATCGCCCTGCTGACCGAGTTCCCCAGCACCACCCGTCGCCCGGGCCGGGTCACCGCAGTCGCCGAGCCGGTGTGGCGGGAGGCGACCGGGCGCTATACGGGCTTCGTGGAACGCTGAGTCGGCGTCCACGCCGATGACCTAAATTGCCGCGCATGACAGGGGATGCGCCGGCCGAACTGCTGCGTCTGCGATCGAGCATCGACAATATCGACGCCGCTCTCGTCCATCTGCTCGCCGAGCGCTTCAAGGCCACCCAGCAGGTTGGTGAGCTCAAGGCCCGGTCCGGTATGCCGCCCGCCGACCCCGCGCGCGAGGAGCGTCAGATCGCGCGCCTGCGGGCCCTCGCCCACGACGCCGGCCTCGACCCGCATTTCGCGGAGAAGTTCCTGAACTTCATCATTGCCGAGGTCATCCGCCACCACGAGGCGATTGCCGGGGTCGACCCGCGCGCCTGACCGGGGCCTGTCGGGGCCCGCGGGTAGAGTCTGCGGCGTTCCGGGGAGGCCGGATCCGGCGACGCCCGTGACGCCGCCGCCTGACCGAGAGCTGACGACGCGCCGTATGCATCTGAAGACATTGACCCTCAAGGGGTTCAAGTCGTTTGCCTCGGCCACGACCTTCCGGCTCGAGCCGGGCGTCACCGCGATCGTCGGCCCCAACGGCTCCGGCAAGTCCAATGTCGTCGACGCCCTGGCCTGGGTGATGGGGGAGCAAGGCGCCAAGTCCCTGCGCGGCGGCAAGATGGAGGACGTCATCTTCGCCGGCACCGCCGGCCGGGCGCCCCTGGGGCGGGCCGAAGTCGCCCTGACCATCGACAACAGCGACGGTGCGCTCCCGATCGACTACACCGAGGTGACGATCGCCCGGACGATGTTTCGCGGCGGCGGTTCGGAATACGCGATCAATGGCACGTCCTGCCGGCTGCTCGATGTCCAGGAGCTGCTCTCCGACTCCGGCATCGGTCGCGAGATGCACGTCATCGTCGGCCAGGGTCAACTGGACACCGTGCTTCGGGCCACTCCGGAGGAGCGCCGCGGCTTCATCGAGGAGGCGGCCGGTGTCCTGAAGCACCGCAAGCGCAAGGAACGCGCGCTGCGCAAGCTGGAGACGATGGAGGCAAATCTCACCCGCGTTGCCGACCTGACCAGCGAAATCCGGCGTCAACTCGGCCCGCTCGGTCGCCAGGCCGAGGCCGCCCGCAAGGCCGCCATCATCCAGGCCGACGCCCGGGATGCCCGCCTGCGGCTGCTCGCCGACGAACTCGCGCAGCTGCTGGCGACCATGGAGCAAGATGTCGCCGACGAGACCGCCCTGGTGCGCCGCCGGGCCGAGTTCGAGGGCGCCGTCGCGGCCGCCCGGGCTGCTGTGGCCGATCTCGAGGCGGCCGTCGCGCTGGCGGCGCCGGCCCTCACATCGGCCCGCGAACGGTATGTCGCGCTGCGCAGCGTGCGCGAACGTCTCGACAGCATCGACTCCCTGGCCGCCGAGCGCCTGCGACTGCTGCGCAGCGACGACGAGGTGGAGACCACCACCGGTCGCGATCCCGAGGAACTGATGGAGCAGGCGCGCGCGGCTCGGCAGCAGGAGGAAGCTCTGGCGGCCGACGTGGGGGTCGCGGCGGCCGCTCTCACCGATTCGGTGGCCGCGCGTGAGATCGCGGAGGGGGCGGCACTGGCGGAGCAGAAGCGCGTCGCCGCGCTCGCCCGCGCCGCCGCGGACCGCCGTGAAGGCCTGGCCAAACTTGCCGGCCAGGTCGCAGCACGCACCAGCCGGATCGAGGCGGCCGAGGGTGAGAGGGGTCGGCTGACCGATGCCGCCGCGGCGTCCGCCCAGCGGGCCACCGCTGCCCAGCAGGAGTTCGCGGCGCTCGAGGCCGGAATCGCTGCTGAGGAGGAGGGCGAGGAGGGGCTCGACGCGGCATACGAGAAGTCCGCGGAGCGGCAGGCGCAGGCAGAGGCCGAGTTGGAGCGATGGACCGAGGCCGGGCGCGTCGCCGATCGCGAGCGCGGCGCCCTCTCCGCCCGGTTGGACGCGCTGCGCTTGAGCTTGCGTCGCAAGAACGGCGCTGCGCACCTGCTAGCGGGCGTGCCCCGGCCCGGCTTGGGCGCCGCGCTCACGACCCAGGTCCGGGTCCACCCCGGCGACGAGGTCGCCGTCGCCGCCGCACTGGGTGGAGCTGCAGAGGCGCTCATCGCTGCCGGGGTCGACATCGCTGTGGATGCGCTGGCGAGTCTGCGTGCCGATGCGGCCGGGCGCGCAAGCCTGCTGGTCAGTGGCGCGCACCCGCCCGATCGCGCCTCCTGGCCGGCGTTGCCGACGCAGGCCCGATGGGCGGTCGACGCGCTCACCGCTCCCGACGACCTGATCCCCGCGCTGTCCGCCATTCTCGACCGCGTCGCGCTGGTGCCGTCCGCCGATGACGCGGCCCGGCTCGTCGCCGAGCGGCCGGAGCTGACGGCGGTCACCGCCGACGGTGATGTCTTCACCGCGGCGCTGGTCAGCGGCGGCAGCGCCGACGCGCCGAGCTTGATCGAGGTGCAGGCCGCGGTCGATGAGACCGAAGGGCGCCTCAGTGAAGTGACCCGACGCGCCGAGGAGGCGCGCTTCCGGCTGGCCGGCGCCCGCGAGGCCGTCCGTGAGGCCACCCAAGCCGCCCAGAGCCACCTGGAGCGCTTGCACGAATCGGATGCCCGGATGGCGGCGGTCGCCGAGCGGCTCGGCGCCCTCGGCAGCGCCGCGCGCGCTGCCCGCGCCGAGGCCGAGCGTCTCGAAAAGGCTCGTGACCAGGCGCGATCCGCAATCGAGACCGAACGGGTCGCCCTCGCCGAACTCACCGAGCGCTATGACGCAGCCCGCGTCGAACCGGCGGCGGACGATGCCGAGGTGCCCGACCGCACCGCCGAGTTGGTGGCTGCTGCCAGTGCGGCGCGGGCCGCCGAGACCGACGCTCGCCTGCAGCTGCGCACCAAGGAGGAACGCGCTCGCGCCCTCAGCGGCCGGGCGGCCTCCCTCGAAGGTGCTGCCCGCAACGAACTCGCCGCCCGCCAGCGCCTCCAGGCCCGCCGCGAGCGCCGCGCCAAGGAGGCCGAGGTCGCCCAGAGCGTCGCCGTTGCCAGCACGTATGCCGTGGCTCGCCTCGCCGCGGCCACCGACCTTGCGGGGTCGGACGTGGCCGCCGGGGACGCCGAGCGGGCCGCCCGCGACCTGCGGCTGAGCGAGCTGCGCGCCGCGCAGGCGAGCGCTCAGGACGAGTTGGCCGCGCTGACCGACGAGGTCCACCGCGACGAGGTGGCCCGCGCCGCCCAGCAGGCTCGGGTGGAGCAACTGCGCGCCAAGGCCGTCGACGAACTCGGCATCGACCCGGACGTGCTCGTCGAGGACTTCGGCCCGCATCACCTCGTGCCCGTCTTCGTGCCAGACGGGGCCGAGCCGGTGGCCCCGCTGGCATACGTCCGCGAGGAGCAGGAGAAGCGGTTGCGGCGTGCCGACCGCGGCCTACGCGAACTGGGGCGGATCAACCCGCTGGCACTGGAGGAGTTCGCGGCACTGGAGGAGCGGCACGGGTTCTTGACCAAGCAGATGGAGGATCTCAAGGCCTCCAAACGCGACCTGCTCGACATCGTGCGTGAGGTCGACCAGCGGGTCGAGGAGGTCTTCACAGCGGCCTACCACGACACGGCGGAGCAGTTCGAGCGGGTTTTCGCCCGGCTCTTCCCGGGCGGTGAGGGCCGGCTGTCGTTGACCGACCCCTCGGACATGCTGACCACCGGGATCGAAGTCGAGGCGCGTCCGCCCGGCAAGAAGATCAAGCGCCTGTCGTTGCTCTCCGGTGGCGAACGCTCGCTCGTCGCGGTGGCTCTTCTGGTCGCGATCTTCAAGGCCCGGCCGAGCCCGTTCTACATCATGGACGAGGTCGAGGCCGCCCTCGACGACACCAACCTCGGGCGTCTGATCACGCTATTTGACGAATTGCGCGCCTCGAGCCAGTTGATCGTCATCACCCACCAGAAGCGCACGATGGAGGTCGCCGACGCCCTCTACGGCGTCTCGATGCGCGGCGACGGCGTGACGGCCGTGGTCTCGCAGCGAATGCGGACCGGCGCCGACGCGGAGTGACGGCGTCCATCCGACGCTTCCAGGTGTGTCGGAAACCCGCCGTATGAAGGCGGGCTCCCAAGTTGTACTGCCCCCCGGGGTCGTGACTAGCCTCGGTGCCCGAGCCCCAGCACTGGGCTGGGGTGAGAGAGGGGAATCTCATGAACACGTTCAAGCGCGCCGCCATCGGTGTCGCCGCGGCCGGCATGCTCGCTGCCGGGCTGCCCACCGCCGCCAACGCGGCTCCGGCGGGGGCTCAGGCTCCGGCGACCTGCTACGGCAAGGCCAACAAGCCGTTCATCGTCGGCGGCGTCGGCAGCACCGCCAAGGGCGCGGGCGTCATCTACTGCGCCGGTGGTACCGTCTTGATCCGCGGCTCGGTCACCCTGCAGAAGCAGGTCAACGGCATCTGGCGCAACCAGGGCTACCCGACCGTCAAGACCGCCTACGTCGGCTACCGCAACGTCCAGTTCCCGGACACCAACCCGGCCTCGCCGGGCGTCTGGCGGACGGCCGCCACCTTCACCATCGTCTCGAACGGCCA
This sequence comes from Nostocoides vanveenii, assembly GCF_039531165.1. NCBI lineage: Bacteria > Bacillati > Actinomycetota > Actinomycetes > Micrococcales > Intrasporangiaceae > Nostocoides > Nostocoides vanveenii. The sequence continues at coordinate 49,679 of NZ_BAAAPN010000056.1, forward strand.
GACCCGCACGTTCTTCAGTGCCCAGGTGCGCTTCGTGCCGGCACGCCACGGCATCACCGTCTGACCTATCGCGTCGCGAACGGGCCCGTCCGGCACTCGCCGGGCGGGCCTTTTCGCGTCCGGCGGGTGGCCGACGCCGGGAAGGAGGGGTGGCCGGACGGCATACGTCGTCGGTCCTCTGTGATGCGGACGCGCCCGGCAGGCGACGATGCCGCGGCGCCGGCGACGCGTGTCGATTTGGGCCGCCCATATGCCGTTTGAGACCCTTGACATCATGCTGATCGTCCTGATCCCGGTCCTGATCGCCGTCCTGGTCTCCCTTCTCGTGCTTGCACTCGTTGTCGTGCCGGCGCGCCGCGAGGGGCGCATCGTGCTCACTCCGCGGGGCGAAGAGGTCGCTCAGAAGGTGAAGGCAGGGACCGACGCGGCTGCCGCGCGCACCGGCGAAGTGGTTGCCAGCGCGGCCGCCAGGATCCGATCCAGCGACACCAAGGCCACCGGCGAGACCAAGGCCTGACCCGCACCTCGCCGGCTGCCGAGCGGATCGCTGGCCAGACGACCATGAAAAGGTGAACGCGTGATCGATCAGTTGTGGGAATGGCTCGTCATCGCGGGCGCCCTCGCCGTCGTCCTCGTCGGCCTGGTGGTCGGGTTCCTGCGCCCGGGCCGGCGCGGCCGCACCCCGACCCTTCCGCCGACGTCCACACCTCCTCCGACCCAGCCCATTCCGGCGCAGCCGACCCCCGCGGATCCTGGGGGCGGCGTGGATACGCTGCCCCCGCGCGGCACGCCTCCAGAGACCGACGAGAGCGATGTCCTGCTCGAGGAGCCGGTCACCCCGACCCTCGAACGCCCGGAAACGGCCGTCGGCCGCCTCCAGCGCCTGCGGGCGCGGCTGGCGCGGTCCAACACCGCCCTCGGCAAGGGCCTGCTCGCCCTTCTCACCAGAGGCGGCCTGGACGACGCGGCCTGGGAAGAGGTCGAGGACACCCTGCTCGCCGCCGACCTGGGCATCGACGCGACCAATGAACTCGTCGAGCAACTACGCACCGAGGTCAAGGTGCACGGCACCTCGGACGAGGCGACCGTGCGCGGCTGGTTGCGCACCGACCTGCTGCGCCTCGTCGACCCCGGTATGAATCGCGCGCTCGCCTCTGCCCGCGTCGACGGCCGGCCCGCGGTCGTCCTGGTCGTCGGCGTCAATGGCACCGGGAAGACCACCACCGTCGGCAAGCTCGCCCGCGTGCTGGTCGCCGAGGACAAGGACGTGCTGCTCGGTGCGGCCGACACCTTCCGGGCTGCCGCCGCCGACCAGCTCGAGACCTGGGGGGCGCGCGTGGGCGTGCCCACGGTCCGCTCGCACAAGGACGGCGCCGACCCCGCGGCCGTCGCCTTCGACGCGGTCAAGGCCGGCATCGAACTCGAAGCCGATGTCGTCCTGCTCGACACCGCCGGTCGCCTGCACAACAAGGCCAACCTGATGGACGAGCTCGGCAAGATCAAGCGGGTCGTCGAGAAGCAGTCACCGATCGATGAGGTCCTGCTCGTCCTGGACGCCACGACCGGCCAGAACGGCCTGCGCCAGGCGGAGGTCTTTGCCCAGGTCGTGGGCATCACCGGCATCGTGCTGACCAAGCTCGACGGAACCGCCAAGGGCGGCATCGTCGTCGCCGTCCAGCGCAAGCTCGGGGTTCCGGTCAAGCTGGTCGGGCTGGGGGAGGGCCCGGACGACCTGGCGCCCTTCGACCCCGAGGCCTTCGTCGACGCGATCCTGGCCTGAGCCTGCCCGACCCGCCCCCGCGCGCCTGCGGGGCGCCTGGTCGGACCCAACTGCCATACTGCGCGGGACATTGGGGGAGCACGCTGTGGAGAAGTCGGGTAGGTCGCTCAGACAGGCCCCGCCGCGGGGGCGGGTGAGTCGGACCCCGCCGATGGCACCGACGGCCAAGACCCAGCGGCTGCGGCCGGCGGCGAAGGCCTGGCGGGCCGCCGCGGTGGTCGCGATGACCGTCCTCTTCCTGGGCGGGACCACCGTCGGTGACGATGACTGGTGGCCGTTCTCACCGTGGCGGATGTTCTCCACATCCACCTCGCCCAATGGTGCGGTCCGCTCGACCTTTATCCAGGTGCGCACCGCCAATGCGCCCGAGATGTGGGCGCAGGCGCCGATCAACCCCGACAGTGTCGGCCTCAACCGCGCCGAGGTGGAGGGCAATCTCGACCGGATCGCGCGCGACCCGGCCATGCTCGGCACGCTCGCGGCGAGCCACGCGAAGCTGCGCCCGCACGAGGCGGCGTGGATCGGCATACGGGTGCTGATCCGCAACTATGCGCTCAAGGGCGGCGGCCCGACCGGCGAGTACCGCGACGACCTCGTCGCCGAATGGGCGGCGCCATGACGCGCTGGCTCTTCACCGCGATGCCGCTCGGTCGGCTGGCGATCTTCCGCACACTCGTCTATCTCTATGTCGTCATCGACGTGCTCTGGCTGCAGACCAGCGGCTGGTATCACGGCTATGCCGACCCGATCTGGTACGAACCCTTGCGGTTGGGGCAGCTTCTCCATCTGCCGGCGGCGACCGTCGTGCTCGTCCAGACGCTCAAATGGGGGTCGGTCGCCGCGGCGCTCGTCGCCGCGACTGGCCGCCTTCCGCGCCTGGCCGGCACCGTCGTGGCGGTGTGCTGGATCTGGTACATGTACGTCGCCTACGCCTATGGCAAGGTCGACCACGACCGCGGGGACTTCGTCGTCGCGCTGCTCCTTCTGCCGACGGTCGGCAGCGCCTATTGGCGCGATCGGCGCCTGAGCGAGGCGGCCGGCTTCGTGCTGCGGGCCGCGCAGCTTGCGGCGATTGCCACCTACTTCCTCTCGGCCTGGGCGAAGGTGCGCTTCGGGGGCTGGGAGTGGGTCAACTCCGCAACCATGGCCCGCGCGGTGGTGCGCCGCGGGACGCCGTGGGTGAAGTGGCTGCTCGACGTCCCCGAGTTGCTGCACCTGACGCAATGGGGGTTGTTCGTCGCCGAGATGAGCTCGCCGCTGATCTTTGTCGTCCCGGAGAAGTGGCGTCGCCGCATGGTGATGGGCTGGTTCGCCTTTCACGCCGTGACCTATGCCTCGATCACCATCGCCTTCTGGCCGCACCTGGTGATGATGCTCGCCTTCCTGCCCCTAGAGACGTATGCCGATCGCTTCCGTTCCTGGTGGCTGACCCGCCGCTCCGGTCGGGTCGGCGTCGTCGCGGGCGAGGTGGCAGCCGGCGAGGCGGCAGCGGGCGAACGAATGCCCGAGGCAGCAGCGGACGGGGGCGTACGGTGAGCCGCATGCTGCCTCCATCCGGTGAGCCCAGAGGGGCGGACCCCGGCTTGCAGAACTCCGGGCGGAGGTGCAGGTCTGTCTCGATGCGGTCAGCGCCGAGGTCCAGGCGGCCTTTGAGGACGACCTGCTCGGGTCTGGCTGATCGGCAGCGCGGCGCAAGGGGCCTATGAGCCGGGGACCAGTGACCTCGATGTCCTGGCCGTCACGGGTTCCCGGCACCCGGAATCGTTGCGCCGAACACGCGGCGAACGGGTCCGTCACCCGGCGCTCGAGTGCCTAGCCGTGGGGCTGGAGTTCGTCGTCTATGCGCGGCCCGACGTGGTCGATCTCGCCGACCCGGTCCGCTTCGCGCTCAATGTCAACGGCGGGCGGAGCCGGGATGACCTGCTGGCCCTCGGCCCGGACGACGGCCCCGGGTGGTGGGCCGTGCTCGATCTGCCGCGGCGCGCGTGGTCGGTGTCCCGCTGCACGGACCGGCGCCGGACGTGGTGATCCTCCCCGTCCCCGCTGCCCGGCTGCGAGCGGCCGTGGCCGAGTCGCAGGCGTGGCACGACCGCGACGACGACATCTCGACCAATCGCGCCCTCAATATCGCCCGCCTGATCGTTCTGCTCACCGACGGGCGCTGGCTGTCCAAATCCGCCGGCGCAACGGCTCTCGCCGATGCCGCGCCCGACCTGGCGCCGACCCTGAACGCGGCGCGCGCGGCGCGGGCCACCGGCGCGCCGCTGGACCCAAACCTGGCCGCGCCCCTCAGCGCCCGGCTCGCCGTCCTGCTGCGCGAGTCCGCGAGCTGATGCCCGGCCGGGGGCGCGCGGCTCCTCGGGGCGGCTGGCGGATCTGATCGACGACCCGGGCCGCTCTTTCGTCGGCGCCGGGCAATTGCCAGGCCCACGAACGCAAAGGCGGCCCCAGTGCGCGGCGTCTGTGGAACCGGGCGTTAGGCGGCGTTCAGCCCGCCTCGCGGTCGGCGCTCAGCTCGCCTTGCGCTGAGCAGCGGGGAGCGAGCACGCCGGGGTCCCACCCGGCAGGCGATGCCGGTTGGCGGCCACCCACCGATAGACCACTGCGGCCACCTGGTTGATCCCGGGCAGCAGCAGCACCGCTCCGAACGGCCGCCACCACACGTGGCCGCGCAAGAGGACCTTTGCGACGGCGTCCTGGGCCGCGTATTGCATGCCATTGGGCAGCACCCACTGCAAGGCCTCCTCGCACTGCTGGGGCGTTAGGCCCAGCGTCGTGAGGTCCAGGCGCTGCCAGGGCGCGACGACGAAGTCGCTCTCGGACGCGCGGACATACCGCTCCACGACGCCCGCAAGCGTGGTGCACATGCCGCAGTCACCGTCGAAGACCAGGGTGGGAACGCGCGTGCTCATCCCGCCATTCTCCCACCTGCCGCCGGCGCGCCAGCCCGCCCGCCCGCCCGAGCCCGCCCGTGGCCGCCGGCCCGCCCGGCGCTGCGCCCCGGCGCAGGGTTCACTGGCCCACGTCGGCCGCGACTGCACGGTGTGCGTCTCGACATCCGAGAAATCACCCTCGCGGTTACCGGACGCTAACGCGCCACGCCATCCGGCAACATCGCCGTAACACGACGCGCAACAGCCGGAAATCGCGCGCGCCCAAGCTAGGCCGCATGACAACACTCGTCACCCTCGCGGCTGCCGATGAGCCGACGATCGACTATGCGTCGACCGCCTTCCTCATCCTGTGCGCCTCACTGGTCCTCCTGATGACGACGCCCGCGCTCGCGCTCTTCTACGGCGGCATGACGCGGGCGAAGTCAGTCCTCAACATGATGATGATGTCCTTCGGGGCGATGGGCGTCGTCGGCATCATCTACGTCGTTTACGGCTACTCGATGTCCTTCGGCCCGACCAATCTCGCCGGCATCATCGCCAATCCCTTCGACAAGTTCGGGCTCAAGGACACCGCGGGCCTGGTCAATCCCTTCGGCTACGACGGCTACGGCAATATCCCCGAGCTCGCCTTCGTCGGTTTCCAGCTCACCTTCGCGGTGATCACCGTCGCCCTGATCAGCGGCGCCATCGCCGACCGCGTGAGGTTCTCCACCTGGCTGGTGTTCTCCGGCCTGTGGGTCACCTTGTGCTACTTCCCGATTGCTCACATGGTGTGGGGCGGCGGCCTGCTTTCGGGCTCGGCCGACGGCCTGTCGGCGAAGATCTTCGGGGTCACCGACGAGGTCGCCAACATCGTGCCCATCGACTTTGCCGGTGGCACGGTCGTGCACATCAACGCCGGTATGGCCGGCCTCGTCCTCGCCCTGATCACCGGCAAGCGCCTCGGCTTCGGCAAGGAAGCACTCCGCCCGCACAATGTCCCGCTCGTGATGATCGGCGCCGGCCTGCTGTGGTTCGGCTGGTTCGGCTTCAACGCCGGCTCGGAGCTCGCGCCCGACGGCACGGCCGCCCTGGTCTGGATCAACACCACCGTCGCCACCTGCGCCGCGATGCTCGGCTGGCTGCTGCTGGAGAAGCTGCGTGACGGACACGCCACCTCGATCGGCGCCGCGTCCGGTGTCGTCGCCGGCCTGGTCGCCATCACCCCGGCCTGTGGCGCCCTCTCGCCGCTCGGCTCGATCGCCCTCGGCCTGGTCGCCGGCATGCTCTCGGCCTATGCCGTCGGCCTGAAGTTCAAGTTCGGCTTCGATGACTCCCTCGACGTCGTCGGTGTCCACTTGGTCGCCGGCCTTTGGGGCACCATCGGCGCCGGCCTGCTCTCGACCACCACCGGCCTGCTCTACGGTCACGGGGTCAAGCAGACCGTCATCCAGATCCTCATCGCGCTGATCTCGGTCGCCATCTCCGGCGTCGTCACCGCGATCATCGGTTACGCGCTCAAGTCCACCATGGGCTGGCGGATCACCGAGGACGCCGAGTCCGCGGGCATCGACCAGAGTGAGCACGCCGAGACCGCCTATGACCTCAGCCCCCGCGGCGGCCGCCTGGCCGGCGCCCTGGGCGCGGTCGGCGTCACGCGCGAGGCCCCCGTCACCGAAGGAGCGAACGCATGAAGCTCGTCACTGCCATCATCAAGCCCCACCAGCTCGAGACCGTCAAGTCAGCCTTGGAGGCCTACGGCATCTCCGGGATGACGATCAGCGAGGCCAGCGGCTATGGCCGCCAGCGCGGGCACTCCGAGGTCTATCGCGGCGCGGAATACACCGTCGATTTCGTCCCGAAGATCCGCGTCGAGGTCCTGCTCGACGACATCGACGCCGGCGCCGTGGTCGACATCATTGTCAAGGCCGCTTCCACCGGACGCATCGGCGACGGCAAGGTCTGGGTCATCCCCGTCGAGGACATCGCCCGCGTCCGCACCGGCGAGCGCGGCTCCGACGCCATCTGAGCCGACAACAACCCACCGTCACAACAGCGACGCGCCCGTATGCCGCGCGGCCCGGGACCCGGAGATATCTCCCCTCCCAGCCGCGCGGCATACCTGGTGTCACGCCGAACGCACGCGACGAAGAGGAGCCATGCGTACTTCGCCCACCGGCATCGACGGTGCCCGGCTGGACCTGGCCGGCACGCGCAGCTTCACCGCGCCTGGGGCGGGCCCGACGCGGCGCGCCGCCATCGGGGCCTACCTGACCGACTGGCTTGATCAGCTATGGGCGCAGGCCACCGACGGCCAAGCGCTCACAGGTGTGGCGCTCGCGGCCGTTGGTTCCCTCGGCCGCGGCGACTCCGGGCCGCTGAGCGATATCGACCTGGTGTTGCTGCACGACGGCCGGTCGCTGCCGGCCGAGCGGCTGACGACGCTCGCCGACCGGGTCTGGTATCCCATCTGGGACGCCAATGTGCGTCTCGATCACAGCGTCCGCACCCTCGCGCAATGCCGTGCGATCGCCTCCGCCGACCTCAGCGCGGCCGTGGGGCTGCTAGATGTGGCGCCGATCGCCGGGGATCGCGAGTTCGTGGCTGCGATCCGTTCAACTCTCGCGCACGACTGGCGTGCGCAGGCCCGAAAGCGCCTACCCCAGCTCGTGGATTCCCTGCGGGAGCGCCACGACCGGCACGGCGAACTCGCGCAGTCCATCGAGCCGGACCTGAAGGAAGCCCGCGGCGGCCTGCGCGATATGACCGTGCTCCGCGCCCTCGTCGCCGCCTGGCTCACCGACCGGCCCCATGGCGAGGTCGACGAGGCGTATGCCCGCCTGCTCGACGTCCGCGACGCCCTTCAGGTCGTCACCGGACGAGGCCGCGACCGACTCGGCCGCGAGGATCACGACGCGGTAGCCGCGCTCCTGGGCTATAGCGACGCCGACGACCTGATGACGATGGTCTCGCGCAGCGGGCGCACCCTGGCCTATGCGCTGGACGCCACGATGCGCCGCGCCGGCCAGAGCCAGCGCGCGCGCACCCTGCGCGTCGGCCCGCGCCGGCCCACCATGGTCGGCCTCGGCTATGGCGTCTTCGAGCACGATGGCGAGGCCGTGCTGGGGGCGGCCCCCAGCGCAGACGTCACCCAGCCGATCCGAGCAGCGGTGGTCGCGGCGCGGGCCGGCCTGGCCCTGAGCCCGCAGACACTGGCGAATCTTGCCGAGGTCGGGGACCTGTCGACCCCGTGGCCCGAATTGGCCAGGGATCTGTTCACGGACCTGCTCGCCACGGGAGCGGGCCTGCCGGCGGTGTGGGCGGGACTTACCCAGGCCGGCCTGGTCGCGCGCTGGCTGCCGGAGTGGGGCGCAGTCGACTCGCGGCCGCAACGCAACCCGATCCATCGGCATACGGTCGATCGGCACCTGATCCAGACGGTCGTGGAAGCGAGCGCCTTCGTGCGCGAGGTCGCGCGGCCCGACTTGTTGCTGCTTGCCGCCCTGCTGCACGACATCGGCAAGGTGGCCGGTGCGCACGATCACTCGGTGACCGGCGCCAAGATCGCCCGGTCGGTGCTGGCGCGGATGGGGGTCGCGGACGCCGATGCCGAGATCGTCGTGCGGCTGGTGCGCGAGCACCTGACATTGATGGAACTCGCGACCCGGCGTGACCTGGAGGATCCGGCAACCGCCACGGCCGCGTGGGCGGCGGCCGGGGAGGACCCGGATGTCTTTGACCTCCTGCGCTATCTGTCGATCGCCGATGCCAAGGCTGCCGGCAGCCTGTCCTGGAACGACTGGCGCGCAAAGCTTTTCGAGCAGTTGTGCGTTGAGGTCAACCGCACCGGGCGCACGCGGACGCGTCCGGACGCAGCGCCGGACGTCGTTGAGTTGCCCGACGAGGTGCTGACACAACTCGCGGTGGGGGAGCCGGTTGTCGAGGTCAGCGAGATCGACGGGGCCTATCGGATCGCGGTCTTCGACCGGGACCGGCTCGGGCTATTCGCCGACACGGCCGGCCTATTCGCCGCCCAGGGCTTGACCGTGCGTACCGCTGTGCTGCACACCCTCGACGCCGTCGCCGCAAACGAATGGATCGTCGAGGTCCCCGGCTCCGACGCGCCGTCGGCTTCGCGGCTCGCGCTCGGGCTCGCTGGTCTCGCGCGCGGTGAGCGGGCGCCGTTGGCCGCCCTTGAGCGCCGCCGTGCGTATGCCCGCCCGGCCGCCGCCGCGGTTGCCGCCGGTATGCCGACGCGAGCCTTCGTGCTCCCGGATGCAGCGTCGGACGCCACGGTGCTGGAGGTCCGGACCCGTGACCGGCTCGGCCTCCTGCACGACTTGGGCCGGTGCTTCGCCAAGGCCGGTCTGACGGTGCGATCCGCGCACATCGCCACCTATGCCGGGCAGACGCTCGACACCTTCTACCTGACCGAAGCGTCCGGCGCCATGCTCAGCCCGCCCCGCGTCGCCGCCACGGTGGCGGCGATCATCGACTCCTGCGACTCCTGACGCGTTGGCTCTACCTGGCCGAGCGCCGGCTCGGCGTGACCAAGCGTCGGCTCGTCCGGCACTGGCCGCCGGCTCGCCCGGCAGCGCGCCTCAGCCATTCTCGGCACCGGCGGACCAGCTGGACGCGCCCGGTTAGGCTTGAGCCCGTGTTCACGTCACTCTCCGATCGCCTTGCCGCGACCTTCAAGAACCTGCGGGGCAAGGGCCGCCTGAGCGAGTCCGACGTCAACAAGACGGTCCGCGACATCCGCATGGCCCTCTTAGAGGCCGACGTCGCGCTGCCCGTGGTCAAGGACTTCACGCACAACATTCGTGAGCGCGCCCTCGGCGCTGAGGTCTCCCAGGCGCTCAACCCGGCCCAGCAGATCGTCAAGATCGTCAACGAGGAACTCATCGACATCCTCGGCCAGCACACCCGGCCGCTGCGGCTGGCCAAGACCGCGCCGACCGTCATCATGCTCGCCGGCCTCCAGGGCTCGGGCAAGACGACGCTCGCCGGCAAGCTCGGCAAGTGGTTCAAGGATCAGGGCGACACCCCGCTCCTCGTGGCCGCGGACCTCCAGCGGCCGAATGCTGTGACCCAGCTTCAGGTCGTCGGCGAGCGGGCAGGAGTGCCGGTCTTCGCGCCCGAGAAGGGCAATGTCGGCGGGCACGATGCCGTAGGGCCGACGGGGGAAGGGACGCGGTCATACGGCGATCCGGTCGAGGTCGCCGAGGACGGCATCCAACACGCGATCTCCAAGCTCTACAACGTCGTCATCGTCGACACCGCCGGCCGTCTCGCGGTCGATGAGAACCTCATGCAGCAGGCCGCAGACATCCGCGACGCCATCGAGCCCGACGAAGTCCTCTTCGTCATCGACGCGATGATCGGTCAGGCCGCCGTCGAGACCGCGCAGGCCTTCCAGGACGGCATCGACTTCACCGGCGTCGTGCTCTCCAAGCTCGACGGTGACGCCCGCGGTGGTGCGGCGCTCTCGGTCGCGAAGATCACCGGCCGCCCGATCATGTTTGCCTCCACCGGCGAGGGCGTGAAGGATTTCGAGATCTTCCACCCCGACCGGATGGCCTCGCGCATCCTCGACATGGGCGACATGCTCACCCTGATCGAGAAGGCGGAGAAGGCCTTCGATCGCGAGCAGGCCGCGGAGATGGAACGCAAGTTCCTTGCGGCCGAAGACTTTACGTTCGACGACTTCTTGCAGCAGATGGCCGCGATCAAGCGGATGGGCTCGCTGAAGTCGATGCTGAAGATGATGCCCGGTATGAACGAGATGAAGGCTCAGCTCGACGCCCTCGACGAGCGCGAGTTCGACCGGGTCGAGGCGATGGTCCGCTCGATGACGCCCTTCGAGCGCTCGCACCCCAAGCAGATCAACGGCTCCCGGCGTGCCCGTATCGCCGCCGGTTCGGGGGTCACCGTCGGCGAGGTCAACCAACTCCTGACGCGGTTCACCGAGGCGCAGAAGATGATGAAGCAGCTCGCCCGCGGCGGCGGGATTCCCGGTATGCCGGGCCTGCCGGGCACGGGCAAGCGTGGTCGTCAGCAGGCCCCCCAGCGCATCAAGTCGAAGTCGGGCAACCCCGCCAAGCGCGCCGAGCAGGAGCGGGCGGCAGCCAGCAGCGCCAACCGCGCGCCTGCCGGTAGCGCCTTCGGCGCGGGCTTAGGTGGCTCCGACCCGTCCGCCGGTCTGGACCCGAGCAAGCTGCCCAAGGGCTTCGAGAAGTTCCTCGGGCAGTAGCCCCGCCCTTCCTGCCCTGCCGTAAGTGGGGTGAATCACCCCACTTACTGGACGGTAGCGAGGAAAGGGCGGAGGACGAGTCGGCGTGTGGGAGCCGAGACCTAGCTCGGCGAGTGACTGGGTACTCCTGAGGAAACCTAGGAGGTCGAACACCATGTACGACTTGATAGCGCTCGACCGCCCTACCGGAGGGTTGCTTCGATTTGAGGAGTTGATGACGGCGCTGAGGCCCTGCGCGCCCGATTCGACGCCGAGAATGCGCTCGGCCGTGGATGACACCGAGGTCGTGGTTCTCGCCTCCGATTCCCGGGAGACCCTGGATTGTATCCACGCCCGCCATTTCGCCTCGCTTCCCGCGCTGATCCAGCGGGCGATCGACGCGGCCGGGGCACCAGCGGCGTGAGCCTGGCACGCTAGGTCGGTGACCAGAGCACCTTCGCCCGCCGCCCTGCATACGCTCACCGCGGGGTCCAGCGGGCCTCGGATCGCCTTCCTGCACGGTCTCTTCGGGCAGGGGCGCAACTGGCAGCAGATCGCCAAAGGCGTTGTGGGGGAAGGTGGTTCGGACGCACGCGCGCTGATGATCGACCTGCCTGATCACGGGCGCTCGCCGTGGACCGACGATTTCTCCTACGAGACGTATGCCGCGCGCGTGGCCGACACGATCAGCGCCTGGGCCGGCGACGAGCCGGTCACCCTGGTCGGGCACTCCCTCGGTGGCAAGACCGCGATGATCGCCGCGCTCCAGCACCCGGCGGGTTTCGAGAAGCTCTGCGTCGTCGACATCGCGCCGCGCAGCTATCACAACCTGCACCGCTTCGCGGGCTATATCGCCGGCATGCAGGCCCTTCCCTTGGAGGAACTGACCAGCCGTCGCGATGCGGAGGAACGCTTCGCCCAGGTCGAGCCCGACCCGGGCGTCGCAGCCTTCCTCCTGCAAAACCTGCGCCGCGCAGGTGACAGCTGGGCCTGGCAGTGCAATCTGCAGCTTGTCGCGCGAGACGCCGCTCGCGGTTCCGCCTCGCGGATCGCGGACTTCCCGTATGCCGTGAACGCCGGCGATCCGCTGCCCGCCCCGTCTCCCTTCGGCGGGCCAACTCTCTGGCTCGCCGGCTCCGAGTCGGGCTATGTCGCCGACGAGGACACCGAGCGGATGCGCGAACTCTTCCCCGCGGTCCGCAAGGTCACCGTCAAGGGCGCCGGCCACTGGGTGCACACCGACTCACCTCAGGTCGTCATCGAGACGCTCCGGCGCCTGCTCGCCGTCCGCTGATCGCTCGCCGACCGGTGCCCGTCGCCCGCCGACGCTCGCTGCCCGCCACCGCCGACTGGTTCTCCCCGCTGATCCCGCGCCAAGACTTCATCGACACGATGCCTGCCACACCTGTCGTGGACGGCTGATGCCCTCCTGGCGTCCGGGACCGTTGCCTTGTGCGCGTTGCGATCGTCACCGAGTCCTTCCTGCCCAGCATCAACGGCGTGACCACCTCGGTATGCCGAGTGGCGGAATGCCTGCATCTGCTCGGCCACGATGTCGTCGTCATCGCTCCGGATCCGGCGCCCGCGTGGTTCGGCCCGATCCCGGTGCACACGGTGCGCTCCGTTCCCGTGCGGCAGTTCCCCACCGGCGTGCCCAGCGGCCGGGTCGAGTCCCTGCTTGCGGAGATTGCGCCGGATGTCGTGCATGTCGCCAGCCCTTTCGTCATTGGCGCGCGCGCCTTGTCGGCGTGCCACGAACTCGGGCTGCCGAGCGTCGCGATCTTTCAGACGGACATGCCGAGGTATGCCGAGCAGCACGCCCCTGGCCCCCTCGCACCCCAGGTCGCAAACCTGGCCTGGCGCTGGGTGCGGCGGGTGCACGCCCTCGCCGACCAGACCCTCGCACCGTCGACGGCCAGCCTGGCGGCCCTGCGGGCGCATGGTGTCGAGCGAACTGCGTTGTGGGGGCGCGGCGTCGATACGACGCTCTTCTCGCCGGCCTGGCGGAACCACCCAGCCGCTCGCGACCTGCGGGCACGCCTGGCCCCAGCGGGCGAAACGCTCGTCGGCTATATCGGTCGACTGGCCCCGGAAAAGGAACTGGACCGGCTGGCCGAGCTCGCCGGCATACCGGGTCTGCGGCTGGTGATCGTGGGGGACGGGCCGTCGCGGGCGGCGCTCGAGACCACCCTGAACAGGGCGTTCGGGTGCGGCGCCCGCCCGGCTTTCCTCGGCTTCCGGCAGGGTGCGGACCTCGCGATCCCGTATGCCGCGCTCGATGTCTTCGTGCACCCGGGCACGACCGAGACCTTCGGCCAGACCCTGCAGGAGGCGGCGGCATCCGGGTTGCCCGTGGTGGCCGCCGCGGTGGGCGGCCCACTCGATTTGGTCGAGCATGGCCGCACCGGCCTGCTTTTCGACCCCGCGCTCTCCGGTGCCCTGTCCGCCTGCGTGGGACACCTCGTCAGTGAGCGCGCCATGCGCGAGCGGATGGGCGCGGCGGCGACTGCTGCCGTGGCCGAACGCACCTGGCCGAGCCTGACCGCCACCCTTGTGGAGCACTACGCGCACGCGCGCCGGCGGATGGCTCCGGAACGGCACGCCGCCAGCCGACGTTGAGCGGGCACAGTCCGCCGGCGCCACACTGAGGCGCGGGTGTGGCATGCCGGGTGGGGAAGCCGGCAAACGGCAGGTCGTCACCAGCCGACGCCGAGGCGCGTCTCGGCATACGGACATCAATTGTCTTGTATTCCCATATCTACTGTAGGAATAGACGACGACGGCACCGACGCCCGTCTCCTACCACTTCGGTCGGACGCGGCGCGCCGCGGACGGCCTACGCCCTTTGCACGAAAGGCACCACCCATGGCACTCTCGCGGCGCACCGCGACCACCCTCGTCTTGACCGGCATTCTCGGGCTGACGGCCTGCTCCGGCGGCACGGACGCGGGGTCTAGCGGCTCCAGCGGCGGGTTCGCGGCCAGTGAGGTCAAGCTTGGCTACTTCCCCAATGTCACGCACGCACTCCCGATCGTCGCGGACAAGGAAGGCCTCTACGCCAAGCACCTCGGATCCACCACCCTTAAGGTGTCGACCTTCAACGCCGGCCCGGCCGCGATGGAGGCCCTGAAGTCGGGCGCCATCGACGCGACCTATGTCGGCCCGGGCCCCTCCACCAACGCCTTCATCAACTCCGGCGGCGAGGCCATCCGCATCGTGGCCGGCGCGGCCACCGGCGGCGCTGCGCTGGTGGTCGACCCCTCGATCGCGTCTGTCGCGGACCTTAAGGGCACTAAGGTCGCCACCCCGCAACTCGGCAACACCCAGGACGTCGCGCTGCGCTACTACCTCAAGGAGAAGGGCCTGAAGACAGATCTGCAGGGCGGCGGCGACGTCTCCATCACGCCGCAGGAGAACTCGCAGATCCTGGACTCCTTCGCCCAGAAGCTGATTGCCGGCGCTTGGGTCCCCGAGCCGTATGCCACGCGGCTGGTCCAGGCCGGCGGCAAGGTCCTGGTCGACGAGCACTCGCTCTGGCCGAACGGGAAGTTCCCGGTCACCGTGCTCGCGGTGCGCCCGGACTTCCTCAAGGACCACCCCGAGACTGTCAAGGCGTTGCTCGAGGCCCAGGTCGAGGCCGAAGACTTCATCGCCAACGATCCCGCCAAGTCCCAGGCCGACGTCGGCGCGGTGATCAAGACCGTCTCGGGCAAGGCCCTCGACCCGGCGGTGCTCGCCGACGCCTGGAAGAACCTCGAGTTCACCAACGACCCGGTCTCGTCCGCGCTGACCGAGGGTGCCAAGCACGCCTATGACGTGGGCATTCTCAAGACCGAGCCCAAGCTCGATGGTCTGGTCGACCTGACCATCCTCAACCAGGTCCTCAAAGCCGCCGGCAAGGACGTCGTGTCATGACAGCACTCGCCGTGCCCGACGCGCGCGCCGACGATCCCTTCGGAATCAACGCCTTTCGCGAGGAGGGCGGCTCGGACAACGCCGTCGTCCTCGACGAGGTCACCAAGCGGTATGGCCGCGGCACCCTTGCCCTCGACGGCATCGACCTGCGCGTCCGGCGCGGCGAGTTCGTCTGCTTCGTCGGGGCCTCGGGATGCGGCAAGTCGACCCTGCTGAATATCGTCAGCGGGCTGGACAAGGCAACGTCAGGACGGGTATCGGTCGCCGGCCGGCCGGCCCTGATGTTCCAGGAACACGCACTCATGCCGTGGCTGTCCTCGCTGGACAATGTCGCCCTGCCGATGCGGCTGGCCGGCGTGCCAAAGGCGCAGCGCCTTGAGCGTGCCCACGAGTTGTTAGCCAGCGTGCACCTCGGTGACGTGGTCGACAAGCGACCCCATGAGCTATCGGGCGGGATGCGGCAGCGTGTCGCTCTGGCTCGCACGCTCGCCACCGAGTCCCAGGTGCTCCTGATGGATGAACCCTTCGGGGCGCTCGATGCCATGACGCGCGATCTGCTGCACGATGAGTTGGAGTCCGTATGGCGCGCTCGCGGCCTGACGGTCCTCTTCGTCACCCACAACGTCCGTGAGGCTGTGCGCCTCGCGGACCGGGTCGTCCTCCTGTCCAGCCGGCCCGGCCGGGTGGTGCAGGAATACCCCATTGAGTTGGCGCGCCCGCGGCGTTTCGACGACCCGGCGGTCGGCTCGGCCACCGGCCAGATCACCACCGCACTGCGCAAGGAGGTTGCGCGCCATGGCGATTGACGCTTCTCTCGCAACAGAACTCAAGGGTCTCGACGCTCTGGAGTCGGCGACCGACGAGGCACCACTCGCAGGTCGCGTATGGGCGCAGACCTGGCCGAAGATCGCCGCCATCGGGCTCTTTGTGGGCCTGTGGCAGGTTGTCGTCTGGTTCAAGCTCAAGCCGTCGTATGTCCTGCCCGGTCCCGGTTCGGCGTTCGGCGAGTTCGCCCACCAACTGACGCAAGGGACCTTCTGGCATGCCACGGCGGTGACGATGACGCGGGGCGTTGTCGGCTTCCTCATTGCTTCGGTGATCGGTCTGCTCCTCGGCGTGGCCGTCGCCCGCTCGAAGGTCCTGCGTGCCGCCATCGGCTCGCTGATCACCGGGCTGCAGACCATGCCGTCGATCGCGTGGTTCCCGTTGGCGATCCTGCTCTTCCAGCTCTCCGAGAAAGCCATCCTCTTCGTGATCCTGATCGGAGCCGTGCCGTCGATTGCCAATGGCGTGATCAGCGGCGTCGACTATGTGCCGACGACCCTGGTGCGGGCCGGGCGCAATATCGGCGCGCGGGGCATCGCGCTCTATCGGCACATCATCTTGCCGGCGGCGCTGCCGAGCATCGTCTCGGGCCTGAAGCAGGGCTGGGCCTTTGCCTGGCGATCGCTGCTCGCCGGTGAGTTGATCGTCGCGATCGCCAACCGGCCGAGCCTGGGCGCCTTCCTCGCCAACAGCCGCGAACTGGGGGAGCCGAGCTACATGCTCGCCCTGATGATCGCCATCCTGCTCATCGGCGTCCTCGTCGACTCCGCCTTCGCGGCCGTCGACGCCACCATGCGACGCCGTCGCGGAGTGGGCGCCCTGAGCTGACCAGGCGGGCCCGAGGTGGCGCGATCTGGACCGCTCGCGCGCGAGCCAGGCGGGCGGCATACGGCCTTAGGTGGCCGACGCGAACGGGAGCGGGGAACGCGGGGCTGGGGGTCGGCACGTTCCCCGCTCCTTCGTCGCGCGAGGCTGCTCCGGCCGCGCCGAACGGGGACCCGGACGAGATGATCGGGTTGCCCGTACCTGGCAAGGGGCGCCACGGGTCTGAACCGGCCTCGCCCACGCAGAGCGTGGGACCCAGACGGGTCTGAACCGGCCTGTCGACGGGTCTGAACCGGCCTCGCCCACGCAGAGCGTGGGGACCCAGACGGGTCTGAACCGGCCTCGCGACGGGGGCTAAGGTCGGGGGGTATGGGAGATGCGCTGCGCCTGCGGGGGCCGATCCTGGTGGGACCGAACGACGTGCGCGACGAACTGTGGGTGCTCGACGGGCGCATCACCTTTACCGCCCCCGCTGGTGAGTCCTCGACCCTCGACGGCTGGGTGGTGCCCGGCCTGACCGATGCCCACTGCCACGTCGGGCTCGACGCGCACGGCGCAGTCGACGCCGAGACCGCCGAAGCCCAGATCACCCGGGACCGCGACCACGGCACCCTGCTCATCCGGGACGCGGGCTCGCCGTCGGACACGCGGTGGATCGACGGCCGGCCTGACCTGCCGAAGCTGATCCGCGCGGGACGCCACATCGCGCGGACCCGCCGCTACATCCGCGACTATGCCGACGAGGTCGAGCCCGACCAACTGGTCGAGACGGTGCGCCGCCAGGCCCGCCGAGGGGACGGCTGGGTCAAGATCGTCGGCGACTGGATCGACCGCGCGACCGGCGACCTGACGCCCTGCTGGCCGCGCGAGACCGTCGCCGCCGCGGTCGCCGCGGCTCACGAGGAGGGGGCCCGCATGACGGCGCACTGTTTCGGTGAAGCCGTCCTCGATGATCTTGCTGCAGCCGGGATCGACTGCGTCGAACATGCCAGTGGCCTGACCGCGGAGACGACCGGAGCCTTTGCCGCGCAAGGCATTGCGATCGTCCCGACCATGATCAATATCGACAACTTCCCAGCGATCGCGCAGCCGGCGCGCGAGAAGTTCCCGCTCTATTACGCGCACATGATGGCGATCTACGAGCGCCGCGACGCGACGATCGCGGCCGCCCACGAGGCCGGTGTGCCGATCTATCTCGGCACCGATGCCGGCGGCACCCTCTCGCATGGGTTGGCGCCGCGGGAGGCGCTGCGCCTCCATACGGCCGGTATGCCTGCCGAGGCCGTGCTGTCTTCGGCGACCTGGGGCGCCCGCGCTTGGCTGGGGCGACCCGCCATCGAGGAGGGTGCCGACGCGGACCTGCTCGTCCTCCCCGCCGATCCGCGCGCCGACCTCGGCGTGCTCGCCGCACCCATCGCGATCATTTTGCGCGGGCGCGTCTATCCCCCTGGGTGACCCACCCCCGGCGGCCGGCTGGCGCGGCCGGTCCGTCGGCTGCAGCCTCATGGCCCGGGGATATCGGTGACGACGGGGGCGGCCGTGGCGCCTGGGCGCGGCTCAGGTGTTGCGGCGGTTGCCGCATGCGACACAATCACACTCGTGGACATCTCGGCGAAGACGGACTATGCGATCCGCGCTCTCGCCATGCTCGCTGAGGTTCAGACCACGGGGGGCGGGGCGTTGTCGGCCGAGACGCTCGCCGCCCGCCAGGACCTGCCGCGGAAATTCCTCGAAGCCATCCTCGCCGATCTGCGCCGAGGCGGCATCGTCGTGAGCACTCGCGGCGCGTATGGGGGATACGCCCTGGCCCGCGACGCGGGCGACATCAGCCTCGGCGCCGTCTTCCGGGTGGTGTCCGGCCCGCTCGCCGAGGTGCGCGGCGTGCGCCCGCAGGACGTGCGGTATGAGGGCGCCGCCGCCCACCTGCCCACCGTGTGGGTCGCGGTCCGCGCCAGCCTGCGACGCGTCCTGGACGAGGTCAGCCTTGCCGACCTCGTCGCCGGCGACCTGCCCGACCACGTCCGTCACCTCGCCGACGACCCGGACGCCTGGGCCAACCGCTGACGCCTCACCCGTCACAACTTTCCCGCCCGATGCCACAACGGTCGTGTTCGCACGAGAACATTTCCCTTGCGAACGACGCCTTTGCCATGCGCTGCCACGGCCGCGCGGCCCGGCATGCGTGGTCGGAGCCCCGGTTCGGCTCTGGCAGAATGGATGCTCGTACCCGCGCGCGCCCGCACCGTCGAGCGTGAGCGCCTACCCCGAGTTTCGGCCCCCCAGGCGATTCCGCCTGGTCTTGCCGTGCTCACAACACGAGAAAGAGGACCACCCACGTGGCCGTCAAGATTCGCCTGAAGCGGATGGGCAAGATCCGCGCTCCGTTCTACCGGGTCGTCGTCATGGACTCGCGCACCAAGCGCGATGGCCGGGCCATCGAGGAGATCGGCAAGTACCACCCCACCGAGGAGCCGTCGCTCATCGACATCGACAGCGAGCGGGCGCAGTACTGGCTCGCTCAGGGCGCCCAGCCCACCGAAGCGGTCGAAGCGCTGTTCAAGGTCACCGGTGACTGGCAGAAGTTCAAGGGCGAGGCCGGCGCCGAGGGCACCCTGAAGGTCGCCGCGGCCAAGCCGAGCAAGAAGGAACTCTACGAAGCGGCCGTCGCCGCCGCCGGCAAGTCGGCGGACTCCGCCCCGTCTGCGACCACCCCGCGCAAGGCCGCCAAGAAGGCCGAGGCCCCGGCAGCGGCCGACACCGACTCCTCCGGCGCGTCGCACGAGGCAGTGGACGCCGACGCCGACGCCACCACGACGGCGTCCGCTGCGGCCGACCCCGAAGCGGCCGCCGAGTGACCCTCCTCGAAGAGGCCTTGGAGCACCTGGTCACGGGCATCGTCGATCACAAGGACGATGTCGTGGTCCGCAACAAGGACCTTCGCCGGGGCAGCCTGCTCGAGGTCCGGGTCCACCCCGACGACCTCGGCCGGGTCATCGGTCGCTCGGGCCGGACGGCCGGCGCTCTGCGCACCGTGATGGGCGCCCTCGCCGGCGGCCAGAACGTCCGGATCGACATCGTCGACACCGACCGCGTGCGCTGACCCGCACGCGGTGACGGGATCCCTCGACGACGCAGACAACGGGGCCGATCGCGCACGCGATCGGCCCCGTTGTTGTCACGTCCCGGGACGNATCCGGTTGTCTGCAAGCGGCACCGGTTTGCGATGTGAGAAGCGCAGGTCCTTCCCCATGTCCGCCGGTCTCGCCCAATGGCGGACGACGGACGATCTCGGCGTCAGCGGGTGGCGTCGTCGAAGGCTCCGCACGCGGGGCTGGTGGCCTGGAGATCCGGCACCGACACGCCCAGATTGGCCAGGGCCGTGCGCGCCCGGCTGCGACCTAGGTTCCACTCCAGCGCGTCGTCGCTGCGATGGGTGCGGGCGGCATACTGGGCAAGCGTGCACGTGCGGGCCTGACCGGCCAGTCGCTCGGTGATAGCTGGGATCGCATCGTCGGAGAGACCGCCGAGATAGGCGACGTCCAACGCGTAGTCACCGAGTCGCTCGAAGCGATCGACATTGCGATTCGCGACCCACGCCTCGGGATTCATCAAGCCGAGCCCGAGCACGATGCCGACGCCGGTGAGCGCCGCAGCGCGGGGGATCCACTTGCCCTGCAACGAGATTCCGGCCAAGAGCACCATCAGGACCACGAGCCCGACCCAGATCTCGAAGGCATCGACGACCACCCGTAGGGTCGTGAAGCCGTAGGCCTGCTGATAGAGATTCATCCGCCACATGGCCGAGGCGATGACCACGAGCGTGAGCACGCCGAGCAGCCCGAGCACCGCGCGCAGCAGCACCCGGTCACCTTCGGCCGCGCGGGACGCGTGCCGTGCGACCACCCCGACGAGCAGGATGGTGAGAACCGTTGCGACGGTGAGCTGGCCGAAGCCCTGGCGGGCGTACTCGGCATACGTCACGCCCGTCGTGCGCTCGACATACTCGTGCCCGGCCAGCCAGGCGGTCACCTGGGCGGCGATGAAGACCGCGTAGGTCGCGATGACCAGCGCCGCGGGCACCAACCATTCCCACGCGTGGCGGGCCACCCGGCCCGCAGGGAGCGTGAGGGAGGCGTCCATGATCGGGTTGATGGCGAGATAGCAGCCGGCAAGCACGATGCCGAAACAGGCGCAGAAGACGAAGCCCCGCAAGATCGCCGTGTCGATCGAGAGGTCGGGGACCAGCAGGTCGACCCAGTGCGCGACCACCGCGTCCGCGGACGCGAAGAGTGCGCCGAAGACCACCAGCACGGCCAGGCTGACCGCTGCGGTCCGGATGACCGGCCACCAGGCCCGGGTGCGGCGGCTGGTGCTGAGCATCCGACCTAACCACGGCAGACCGCGCAGTCCAGCGAGCGGCCAGGCGAGTGCAGAGCCGATCAACGCGGTCAGCGAGCGGGCCGGGGTGACGCCGATGACCACGGTGACCGCGCCTGCCAGCAGGGTCAAGGGGATCAACCAGCCCGCAGCCCGCAGCATCGGGATGAGGGCGAGCGCGATGCCGAGCACACCGCAGACGGCCGTCAGCCAGGACCGCCGGCGCGCGGCCGCGGCCAGCGTGGCGCCGCCCGCGAGCAGCACGAGAGTGGTTCCGACACCCTGGTCGCGGAAGGGCAGGATCACGGCCGCAAGCAGGCCCACGGCCAGCGCCGCCAGGAGGAGGCGCGGCCGGCCGGGCACATCGACCTCGGGCCAGAGCGACCCGAAGGCGCTGTCCATGGCCGGCGGTGGCGTGCGGCCCGGGCCAAGCGGGATCGACCCGGCGGGGTAGGGCGCGGGCAGCGGGGGCGTGGGTCGGGTGGATGGGAATGACATGGTGGCTCCTGGGCCGGTGATCGAGTTGGACGGCGACGCCGGTGCCGGGGGGCGGTGGTCGGGGACGGTCGGTGGGCTTGGTGTGGAGGGCGACGGCAGCGCGGTAACGGTCCTGACGTGCGGTTCGACCGGGAGGGTCAGCCGCAGGCGGGCCCCCGTATGCCCGGGGCGCGGGTCGAGCGCGTCGACGCGCCCCCCATGGATCTCGGCCACCCACCGGGTGATCGCCAGCCCGAGTCCGGTGCCCCCGGCGGCGGCCGTGCCGAAGCGATCGAAGATCCGTTGGCGGTCCTCGGCCCGGATGCCCGGTCCGTCGTCCTCGATGTCGATCGTCCACAGCCTGGGACTCGAATGTCCTTGTCCGTCAACGGAATCGCGATCGCCATCGAGTGACGCGAGCCGAGCGGTCACCCGGACTTCACTGCCGGGCGGGCTGTGGCGGGCGGCATTGTCCAGCAGATTGGTGATCGCCTGGCGCAGCCGCATCGGCTCGGCCGCGACGTGCAGGTCGGGCGGCACGACCTCGACCCGGACCGGGACCTCCCGGCCCGAGAGCGTGATCTCGCACCCGGCATCGGCGAGCAACCCGGCCACATCCACGGACCGCGTCCGCAGGGGCGCGAGGCCGGCGTCGATCCGGGAGAGCGCCAGCAGGTCGGCGAGCAGATCGCTGAGCCGCTCGGCTTGCGCCAGCACGGACCGCAGGCCGGCCTCGTCCGCCGGAGTCACACCGTCGGCCATATTTTCCAGGACCGCCCGTAGGGCTGCAGCCGGCGTGCGCAGCTCATGTGAGACCGTCGCCACCAGATCGCGCCGTTGCTGGTCGACGTCCTTCAAGTCAGCGGCCATGGTCGTGAAAGCCCTTGCGAGCGTGGCGACTTCGTCGCGTCCCTGGGCGTCGATCCGGGCCGAGTAGTCACCGCGCGCCATCCGGCGTGCCGCTTCGGTCATCTCCCGCAGCGGGGCGATCATTCCGGCGGCAAGCAACTGGGTCAGGATCAGCGAGATCGCCACCGCGACGGGAATCACCAACCACCGGCTCACCCCGTGCGTCGCGCCGAGTGTCGCCACTGTCGCCGACACCAGCACGCTGATGCCGACCAACGCCCCAAGCTTGACCTTCAGGGAGGCCAGCCGCGTCAGGGGCGAGGCCATCAGTGCCCACCCCCGTCGAGGGCATACCCGACCCCGTGGACGGTGCGGATGCGCGTGCCGCCGATCTTCGCGCGAAGGGCTTTGACATGGCTGTCGACGGTGCGAGTGCCCGAGGCGTCCGACCAGCCCCAGACGTCCTCGAGCAATTGCTCGCGCGTCAGAACGGTCCCCGGCGCCGCGGCCAGGGCCGCGAGCAGGTCGAACTCGGTCGGCGTCAGGTGCACGTCGGTGCCCTCGATGCCCACCCGGCGAGTGCCCGTGTCGATCACCAGCGCGCCGACCGTCATCGATCCGGATGCCTTGCGCGCCAACACTTCTGCACGCTCGACCCGTCGCAGCAGGGCGTGCACGCGAGCGAGAAGTTCGCGCATCCGGAAGGGCTTGGTCAGATAGTCGTCGGCCCCGACGCCGAGCCCGACCAGGATGTCCGACTCGTCGTCGCGCGCGGTGAGCATGAGCACCGGGACGGGGCGTCGGGACTGGATTTGCCGGCAGACCTCGATGCCGTCGAAGCCGGGCAGCATGATGTCGAGGATGACGGCGTCGGGCTCTTCCGCATCGACGGCGGCGACGGCCTCCGGCCCGGTGAAGGCCTGGCGGACGGTGTACCCGCTCGCCCGCAAGCGGTCGGTGACGGCCTGGTTGATGACGGGTTCGTCCTCGACGACGAGCAGGCGGGCGGTCATACGGCCAGATTAGGAGGCGAGCAGTGGACCTTCCGTGCGCGAAATGTGTGGGTTCCGTGCAGCTTTGGGCGTCGGTCTCGGGCTTTGGGAGAATGGGCCGGTGAGTGTTCTCGTCGCCCGTATCGGCAAGCCGCACAGCCTCCACGGTGAGGTGACCGTGCAGGCGCACACCGACGACCCGATGGGCCGCTTCGTGCCCGGCGCGACCTTCGTCACCGACGCCGCCGCCGGCTCCGGTGTCCCCAAGTCGCTGACGATCCGAAATGCCCGGCAGCACAAAGGAATTTGGCTGCTCGCCTTCGACGGCATTCCCGACCGCACGGGTGCTGAAGGTCTGCGCGGCACGCAGTTGTTGCTCGATGAGGAAGACGAGACGGGCAACGACGAGGACGGATGGTATGAGGAGGAGTTGGTCGGTCTGCGTGTTTTGGACCCCGCCGGCGAGCCGCTCGGAACGGTCGCCGGGCTCGACGTCGGCGTCGCTCAGGACCGCCTGGTCGTCACGCTGACCGACGGGACCGAGGTGCTCGTCCCGCTCGTCGAAGCCATCGTGCCCTCGCTCGATCCGACGGCCGGTGTGGTCGTCGTGGACGCGCCCCCCGGCTTGTTCGACATCGCCCGCGAAGGCTGACGCGCGTGCGCATCGACGTCTTCACGATCTTCCCTGAATACCTTGCGCCGCTTGATCTTTCGCTGATCGGCAAGGCGCGTCGGGAGGGGCTGCTCGACGTGGCGGTCCATGATTTGCGCACCTTCACCCACGATCGCCACAACACCGTCGACGACACCCCCTATGGCGGCGGCGCCGGCATGGTGATGAAACCGCAGCCGTGGTCGGAGGCCTTGACGTATGCCGCGTCCCTCGCCCCCGGGACCCCGCACCTGCTCGTGCCGGCCCCGTCCGGCCGCCCCTTCACGCAGCCATTCGCCCGTGCGCTCGCCACCGAGCCCTGGCTGGCGTTCGCCTGCGGCCGGTACGAGGGGATCGACGAGCGGGTCTGCGACTTCGCCGCGGCCGACCTCGGGTGGCAGGTCACGCCGGTCTCCCTCGGTGACTATGTGCTCAACGGCGGCGAGGTCGCCGTGCTCGCAATGGTCGAGGCGATCGGCCGGCTGGTCCCCGGCGTGGTCGGCAACGCCGAGTCGCTGGTCGAGGAGTCGCACGAGGGCGGCCTGCTCGAATATCCCGTCTACACCAAGCCCGCGTCCTGGCGAGTTCGCGGGCCGGCCGGTGAGGTCGTCCGCGCGGTGCCGCCCGTGCTCTTGTCGGGGGATCATGCCGCGATTGCTGCCTGGCGCCACCAGCAGCGGCTCGAACGCACCGCCGAGCGCCGCCCCGATCTGCTTCGCCCCGAGGCCGCTGCGACGACGCTCGAGGAACTCGGGGCGCCGGCCCTCGCGGCGCCCGCCGACCTGCCCGAGCTGGTGGTGCTGACCCGGGCTTGCTGGGTGCCGGAGGCGCGCACCTTCGGGACTCTGGACTTCCCGCCGATGACCGACGGCCTACCCGAACTCACGCAAGCCCTCACCGACTGGGACACCTGGCTCTGGCGCGTCCACGGCCGGCTGGTCGCCTCGGTGCGGGTGCGGCGGGACCCGGCGCAACGGCATACGTGGCAGATCGGGCGGTTGATGATGGCCCCCGATCTGCAAGGCCGCGGCCTAGGCCGCGGGGTGCTCGCGTTCGCCGAGTCGCTGGCACCGGCGGACATCACCCGCCTGTGGCTGAACACGGGAGGCACGAGCACGCGCAACCAGCGGATCTACAAGAAGGCGGGCTATCGGCTCGCGCCCTGGCCCTCGGCCGTCCACCCCGAGACCATCGACCTGATCAAGCCCCGGCGCTAGGTGACAGCGGAAAAGCTGCGGAGCACGGATCGGCGCAGCCCCGGCCTCAGGGCTCCAGCGCCACCTTCAGATCCGGCGGCAGCAGCAGGCACCGGCAGATCAACTCCTCGGCGACAACGGCCGTGACCGTCTGTGCAGCCATGATGCCCATCAGCACGAGCACCTGAGCGGCCGCAGCCTGTGCCGGCGATCCG
The DNA here is from genome assembly GCF_039531165.1 of Nostocoides vanveenii. Lineage (NCBI taxonomy): Bacteria > Bacillati > Actinomycetota > Actinomycetes > Micrococcales > Intrasporangiaceae > Nostocoides > Nostocoides vanveenii. The sequence goes on from NZ_BAAAPN010000056.1 coordinate 74,887, forward strand.
CCCCCGAGAAGCACACCGATGAACGCCCCCGGCAACGTCACCACGCCCGCGGTGCGGATCTGATCCAGCCCGGGGATGAGCGCCTCGGGCAGATGCCGGTGAACGATCGCCCGGATCGCGTCCGACCGCACGAAGCCGAGCGCCAGCCGCGCGTCGTATTGGTCGTGCTCCTCGCGCAGCGCCGCGAACGCCCGGCGGCAGGCCAAGGTATGCCCGTTCATGGTGTTGCCCATCAAGATCCCCATCACCGGGATCAGCGCGATCCCCGTGGGCGGGATCGTCCGCGTCAGCAGCACGATGGCGGCCACGGGCAGCAGGCCCGCCAGGATCGCGAGGGTCGCCCAGGGCCAGGCCGCGGGTGCCTCGATCCGGCGCACGGTCGTCACGACGGCCACGGTGAACATGAACGCAAGGACCACGAGCGACCAGGCCAGCGACGTCACGACCCCGGTGATCACCAGGGCCGCGAGGCTCAACTGCACCAGCGCGCGTGCCGACGCCACGAGCGTGGCGCCCGCCTTGGGAAGTCGCCCCACGGCATACGCGCCCAGGGTCAGCAGAATCAGCAGGACGATCGCGATAGCGACCGGCCAGCCTGGCGTGATCGTCAATCGAGCCTCCCACCCACGCGATTTCGCTCCCACCGGTGGTCTCTGGCACCATTGATCCTTGCGTCCAGCATCACCAACCGGCCCCTGCCACAGGGGGAGCGAGGCGACTCGCGCGGCCAGCCGGACGGCATACCGCAATCATTACAGAACATCCGTGAGCGGCCTGTGGCGCCCGCGAGAAAGCAGCATCGACATGCAGCGTTTCGACGAACTCGACAAGGCCTCCCTCAAAGAGGGCCTGCCCGCCTTCCGCGCCGGTGACACCGTCAAGGTGCACGTGAAGGTCATCGAAGGCACCCGCTCCCGTATCCAGGTCTTCCAGGGTCTGGTCATCCGTCGCCACGGCGGCGGCGTGGGCGAGACCTTCACCGTCCGAAAGGTCTCCTTCGGCGTCGGTGTGGAGCGGACCTTCCCGCTGCACACCCCGATCATCGACAAGATCGAGGTCGTCACCCGCGGCGATGTGCGCCGCGCCAAGCTCTACTACCTGCGTGGTCTGCGCGGGAAGGCCGCGCGCATCCGCGAGCGTCGCGACACCCCGGCCAACTGACGCCGACTCGACCCCCGAGACCCTGACCGCCCGCAACCGGGCTGTCAGGGTCTCGCGTTAGGCTGCCTCACCTATGACGTCCGAGCCTGAAGCCGCCGCGCCCGCGGTCACGCGGTCGTCGCGGCGAACCGCGAAGAGCACCAAGCGGCAACTGCCGCTGTGGGTGCATTTCCTCCTTGCGCTCGTGCTCGTGGCGCTCCTGCGCAACTTCGTCGCGCAGTCCTTCTATGTGCCGTCGGGCTCGATGATCCCGACCCTGGAAGTCGGTGATCGCGTCGTTGTCAGCAAGCTGAGCAATGACGTCACCCGAGGCGACATCGTCGTCTTCAACGGCACCGACACCTTCGCGGCGGGCACCCTTGAGCGGTTCACCGGCACCTTCGGCAAGGCCGCTGCCGCCGTGGCGAGCGTCTTCGGGGTGCACCTGAACGAGCGCGACTACGTCAAGAGAGTCATCGGCATGCCCGGAGATCACGTGGTCTGCTGCGATGCGCAGGGCAAGATCACCATCAACGGCACGGTGATCAACGAGTCCTATCTGGTCGGCGGCATGCAGCCCAGCCTGCAGCCCTTCGATGTCCGCGTGCCCGCCGGGCGGCTGTGGATGATGGGCGACAACCGCTCCAACTCCGCCGATTCCCGCGCCCACCTCGGCGACCCGGGCGGGGGGATGGTGCCCGTTACCGATGTGATCGGGCGGCCGGTCTTCCGCTACTGGCCCCTGGGGCGGATGGGCACGACCGGCTCGTATGCCAGCGACGCCGAGCTCGCGAAGATCCCCGCGGCAGCGACGAAATGAGTCAGCCCCCCGCCGACGCCGACGCGGCCGGAAAGACCGCGGCCGGCGCAGAGGACGTGGCTGCCGGTCAGGGCCTGGCGGCGACGCAGCCCGGCCCCGACGCCCGCTATCCGATGCCGAGCGTGCCGGCGACCAAAGCGCTGCAGGGGGAGCGCGACACGGCGAAGCCGGCTGCGTCGAAGGAGGAGGAGCGGCGCCGACCGGGCGCGGCGCTGGCGGCGGCCGTGCGGGAGTTCGTGGTGGTCGGCGCGATTGCGCTGGCCCTGTCCTTCCTCGTCAAGACCTTCCTGGTGCAGGCCTTCTACATCCCCTCGGAGTCGATGGAGTCCACGCTCGTCAAGAACGACCGGGTCATCGTCAACAAGCTTGTGCCGGGGTTGATCGGCCTGCATCGCGGCGATGTCGTGGTCTTCGAGGACCCGGGCAACTGGCTCTCACCGACCCCCACCAAGGACCGGGGGCCGGTGATCAACGAGCTGGTCAAGGCGGCGACCTTCGTCGGTCTGCTGCCCGACACGGCGGAGGGACACCTGATCAAGCGGGTCATCGGGCTGCCCGGTGATCACGTCACCTGTTGCGACGCCCAGGGCCGGCTGAGCGTCAACGGCAAGGCGATCAACGAGCCCTATGTCAAGGCCGGCGAGAAGCCGAGCGAGATCGGCTTCGATATCACCGTGCCCGCGGGCAAGATCTGGGTGATGGGCGACAATCGCGGTCACTCGAGCGACTCTCGGCTGCACGATGCCTCGGGCAATGGCTCCGACGGGTCGGTGGACGTGAGCCTGGTGACGGGTCGGGCGTTCGTCCTGGTCTGGCCGATCGGCCGCGCCGGCTGGCTGTCCAACTACGGCTCGACCTTCGCCGCCGTCCCCGCGCCATGACCACCAGCGGTATGCCGCGTCGCACGATCCGCCCGGTCGGTGGCCGCTCGCGCAAACCCACGCTGCGCGTCGAACGCGCCTTGCACCGGGATGGGTATGCCGTGCTGGCCGGCATGGACGAGGTCGGCCGAGGTGCGCTGGCCGGGCCGGTGACCGTCGGCGTGGTCGTGATCGACATCGAGTGCCGCACCGCACCGCAGGGGGTCAAGGACTCCAAACTGCTCACCCCCGCGGCGCGTCATGCGCTCGTCCCGCGCATCCACCGCTGGAGCCGGGCGTATGCCGTGGGGCACGCCTGGCCCGAGGAGATCGACGCCATCGGGATCATCGCGGCCCTGCGGCTGGCCGGGCGGCGCGCGCTCGCTCAGATCGCGGTCACCCCCGATCTGGTCATCCTGGACGGCAACCACGACTGGCTGACCGACCCCGCCGAAGTCGGGCTGCTCGCACTGACCACGGACGTGACCACGCCGCCGGTGACCACGATGATCAAGGCGGACCTGAAGTGTTCGTCAGTGGCCGCCGCCAGCGTGTTGGCGAAGGTGACCCGGGACGCGATGATGATCGAGTATGCGCGTGAGCACACGGCATACGGCTGGGCGGAGAACAAGGGGTATGCCGCTCCCGAGCACCTCGCCGCGCTCGCGGCCGGTGGCCCGTGCCCGCTGCACCGGCGATCGTGGCGGTTGCCGGGCGTCGGTGGGAACGACCTGGGTGATAGTGACGGCGAATACGTCGCCGCATACGAAAGCGAACTGGCATGAGCAGCGAAGACCTGGAGAAGTACGAGACCGAGATGGAGCTCGCGCTCTATCGCGAGTACCGCGATGTTGTCGGGCTGTTCACCTATGTCGTCGAGACCGAACGGCGCTTCTATCTCGCCAACGGGGTCGATGTGGTGGTGCGCGGCGAGGGCGCCGAGGTCTTCTTCGAGGTCACGATGAGCGATGCCTGGGTGTGGGATATCTACCGGCCGGCGCGGTTTGCCAAGAATGTGCGGGTCATCACCTTCAAGGACGTCAACGTCGAAGAGCTGGCCAAATCGGACCTTCAGGTGCCTAAGGGCGGTTTCTGAGCTGCGCTTGACGCGCTCCCGTCGCGAGGGGCGGGTCATCCACAGGCTCGACCGGGCTCTGAGATGCACGATCCCCAGGGTTTTCGTGGCGTGCTGACATAGCCGCCCCCGACCGGCAGGCTCGATCCCGGAAAGGGGATCGAGATGGCAGGGGATGACCGTCGCGCGTTGGGCGCCTTCGGAGAAGGGGTCGCGGCGCGCTTTCTGCGCGATCAGGGGATGGAGATCCTCGACCGGAACTGGCGGTGCGCCCGCGGCGAGATCGACATCGTGGCCCGGGCCGGCCGCGATCTGGTCGTCGTCGAGGTCAAGGCGCGCCGGGGCACGAGCGCCGGCTACCCCATCGAGTCGGTGACGCACCGCAAGCTCGGCCGCCTGCGCATTTTGGCCGTGGCCTGGTTGCAGGAGCATCAGCAGTGGCGACCGGACGGCATTCGTTTCGACGTCGTCGGTGTGCTCGTCGGCACCGATGAGCCGAGCCGGGTGCGGCACGTCGTGGGAGTGACGCCATGACGCTGGGTGCGACGACGAGCATCGCCTTGCACGGGCTCGGCGGTCGGGTGGTGGGGGTGGAGGCCCACCTAAGCAGCGCCCTGCCGGGCTTGATTGTCAGCGGCCTGCCCGACGCGGCGTGCCGTCAGGCCAATGAACGGGTCCGCGCGGCCTGTGAGTCGAGCAAACTCACGCTGCCCAGCCAGAAGATCGTCGTCAATCTCTCGCCAGCATCGGTCCCCAAGAACGGCAGCGGCTACGACCTGGCGATCGCCGTCGCCATCCAGGCCGGGCTGGACGCGATCCCGCAACAGGCCTGTCGCCGCGTCGCCCACCTGGGCGAGCTGGGCCTGGACGGGTCGGTGCGCGGCATCCCGGGTGTGCTGCCGGCTGTGCTCGCAGCCGCCCGGGCCGGCATCGAGGATGTGCTGGTGGCCGAGGTCAACGCGGCCGAGGCGCGGCTGGTCGACGGCGTGCGCGTCCATCCGGTGGCGACGTTGACCGAGGCCGTCGAGCGCTATCGCGAACTCGGTGCCCCCGCGGGGTGGCCGGCAGGTTCGGTCGCGGACGGCGTCGGCCCGGCCGCACGCCCGGTGCCGGATCTCGCGGATGTCTCCGGGCAGGCGCAGGCTCGCGTCGCGGTCGAGGTCGCGGCCGCAGGCGGGCACCATCTGCTGCTCACCGGACCGCCCGGGTCGGGCAAGACCATGCTCGCCGAGCGGCTCGTCGGCCTCTTGCCGCCGCTCGGTCTCCAGGACGCCATGGACGTCCTGTCCATCCGCTCGCTCCAGGGCGACGCCAATGCCGAGACCCTGCTCGACACCACGCCGCCGTATGTCGCGCCCCACCACGGCGCGTCCCTCGCCGCCATGGTCGGCGGCGGCTCCGGGCTGATCCGTCCGGGCGCCGTTTCCGCAGCCCACCTCGGTGTCCTCTTCCTCGACGAGGCGCCGGAGTTCCGCACCGAAGTGCTTCAGTCCCTGCGACAACCCCTCGAATCGGGCGAGGTCACCGTGGCGCGTGCGCGGATGACGGTCACCTATCCGGCGCGCTTCCAACTCGTGCTGGCCGCGAATCCCTGCCCGTGCGGCCAGGGCTTCGGCAAGGCGCTCCGGTGCACCTGCTCTCCGCTGCGGCGACGCTCGTATGCCGCCCGGCTGGCCGGGCCGTTGCTGGACCGGGTCGACGTGCAAGTGCACGTCCCGGCGGTGACTCGGGCCGCCAGTGCGGCGACTGGGGGAGAGGCCACCGCAGTAGTGGCCGAGCGGGTGGCCTCGGCGCGCGCGGCCGCTCAGGCGAGATGGTCACGCACCCCCGAAGGCCAGGGATGGCGGATCAACTCGCAGGTTCCCGGCCGAGTGCTGAGGACCGGGAAGTGGCGCCTGCCGCCCACGGTCACCAGCGACATCGATCGTGCGCTGGAGCGCGGGCTGCTCACCTTGCGCGGCTATGACCGGGTGCTGCGCGTGGCCTGGACCCAGGCAGACCTGGCGGGTCGGTCGTCGCCCGGCCCCGACGATGTGGGCATCGCGCTCCTGCTGCGCACGAATGGGCAGGAGGCGGCATGACCTCGCAGGCAGCCCACCGGGTCGCCCCGACAGGCCTCGAACGCTCGGCTTCGGCAGATGCCGAACGAGCGGCCCGCGTGCTCCTCGCCCGGATCAGCGAGCCCGAGGACCCGGCCGTTCACCGATTGCTCGCCGAGACCGGCGATCCCGTGGAGGCCGTTGCCGGCCTGCGCGCCGGACATCCGAAAGCGCTCGCGAGCCGGCTCGCCGCCCGCCTGGAGCGGGCCGAGGACGCGGACGACGTGTTCATCGCCGAACGGCTGGGCGCGCGCATCCTTATCCCGAGTGATCCGGACTGGCCGCCGGGACTGCTCGATCTTCAGATGCCCCCGCACTGCCTGTGGGTGCTCGGCCCTGTTGCTCTGGCGCCCGCCCTGCGACGGAGCGTGGCGCTGGTGGGCGCGCGGGCGGCGACGGCATACGGGCTTGACAGGGCCCAAGAGATCGCGGGCGGTCTCGTGGAGCGTCATTTCACGGTCGTCTCCGGGGCGGCCTTCGGCATCGATGCGGCCGCGCATGCTGGGGTCCTCGCCGCCGACGGTGTCACGATCGCCGTCCTCGCCTGCGGCATCGACCGGGTCTATCCCACTGCACACGCTCGCCTGATCTCCACAATCGCGCAAACCGGGGCCGTCGTGACCGAGCTCCCGCCCGGGTCGGCGCCTTATCGGATGCGTTTCCTGCAGCGCAACCGGCTGATCGCTGCTATGACGGGCGGGACGGTGGTGATCGAGGCCGCGTTACGTTCTGGCTCGCTGCAGACAGCGGCCCGGGCGGCCGACCTGGGCCGGCCGGTCGGAGCCGTGCCCGGGCCGGTGACCTCGATGCCGTCCAGCGGCTGCCACCAGGCGATCCGCGACCAGCTGGCCACCCTGGTCACCGACGCGGCCGAGGTCGCCGATCTGGTCGGCGGCTTCGGAGTCGATGCCGTGGAGCGGCCCCGGGAGGCGCCGCGACCCGAGGACGCGCTGAGCCCGGCCCAGCGCGCGGTCTTCCAGGTCCTTCCGATGGGCCGCTCTGCCTCGGTGGAGATGCTCGCCGAGCGGGCGGCGCTCGATGTGCTCTCGGTGCAGGCCAGCCTCGGTCCGCTCGAACTCGTTGGTCTGGCCCGGCGCACCGGCGAACGCTGGTTGCGATCATGACGCCCGCGGCTCGAGAGCCCACAGGTATCAGTCGCCGCCGCGTGTGCGTGCCTCCTTGATCACCCCACGACTTCTTGCGAAGGTGGGCCGGTGACCGACGACGAGGCCCTGCTGGCGGCATACGGCCGCTATCTCGGCATCGAGCGTGGGCGCTCCGCCAACACGGTCCGGGCCTATCTCGGGGATGCTCGGGCGCTCCTTGACCACCTCAACGATGCCGGCTGCGGTTCGTCCGGCGCGCGGCTCGCTGGTGCGGATTTGAGCGCACTGCGTGGTTGGCTCGGGGCGCTCGCCCGCGGTGGCGCCTCCCGGGCCACGATCGCTCGTCGGTCGGCGTCGGTGCGGACCTTCTACACCTGGGCCGTGCGCACGGGGCGGCTAGGTCAAGACCCGTCCGTGCGTCTTGTCGCGGCGCGCAAGGGTCGAGACCTGCCCGAGATCCTGACCGCGGAGCAGGCCGAGCGTGCCCTGAGCGCCGCGGCCGTCGCGGCCGACGACGGGGATCCCGCCGCGCTGCGGGACCTGGCCATGGTCGAGCTGCTCTATGCCAGCGGCATGCGTGTGGGCGAGCTCGCCGCGCTGGATATCGACGACGTCGATCTCGGGGCGCGCACCGCCACTGTGCTCGGCAAAGGGGCCCGCGAGCGCATCGTCCCCTTCGGCGTGCCCGCTGAGCGTGCCATCGGCGAGTGGCTGACCCGGGCCCGGCCCCGACTGATGAACGCAGCGAGCGGACCGGCCCTGTTCCTCGGCGCCCGTGGTGGCAGGATCGACCAGCGGCAGGTGCGGACGGCCGTCCGCACGGCGACCGCTCGCCCCGACGGGGCACCCTCGGTCGCGCCGCACGGGCTGCGGCATACGGCGGCCACCCACCTGCTCGACGGCGGAGCCGACCTGCGCACCGTCCAGGAGTTGCTCGGCCATAAGTCGCTCGCGACCACCCAGCTCTACACCCAGGTTTCCGTCGAACGCCTCAAGGAGACGTATGCCCGCGCCCACCCGCGCGCCTGAACGGCCCTCGATGACGCCGCCCCCGCAGGAACCACGGTTTGGCCGGCCGATGAGCGATCAACGGCGCTATCGCCTACGACGGACCATCGCGTTCCTCACCGTCATCGGACTTGTCGCGCTGGTGGTCAAGCTCGCCGGCAGCGACGCTCCAGCTGTTGCGACGTCCGGAGCCATCTCCACCGCTCGCGTGTCCCCCGAAGCCACGGCCGCAGCGAGCCCACGAGCGTCGTCGTCCGCGAGCGGCGCCACGCCTGGGCAGCCGACAGCCAGCGCTCGATCGGAACCGACCAGCGTGCCGGACAGCGCGTCGGGCACGCTCACCGCCGTCGCGATCCCGGGTTCCGACACCGACCGGGCGGGCCGCAAGGTGACCTTCAGCGTCCAAGTCGAGAACGGTCTCGGTGTCGACTCCGCAGCCTTTGCCGCAGATGTGCGTTCGATCCTCTCGGACGCGCGGGGCTGGGAGCCCGAGGACCACATTCGGTTCGTCGCGGTCAGCCCGGCGCAGCTCGCAGCGGGGGAGTCCGTCGAAATCAAGCTGACGCTGGCAAGCCCCCAACTGACCGATCAGTTGTGTGCTCCGCTGCAGACGCTGGGCGAGGTCTCGTGCGATCACAACGGCCGCGCGGTGATCAACGCGCGACGCTGGGTCGAGGGCGTCAAGTACTACAAGGACCTCGACCTCTACCGCGTCTATGTGATCAACCACGAGGTTGGCCACAGCCTCTGGCACCCGCACCAGAACTGCCCGAGTCCCGGGGCCAGAGCGCCGATCATGGTCCAGCAGACCCTCGGCCTGCAGGGCTGCATCGCGTGGCCCTACCCGCAGGGCGCGTGACCGATCCCCTCCGAGCTCTTTCCCGCGTTCAGGGCGGGAGCAGGAACCGCAGGGACGACGGGCCGCGCCGGTTCAGCCGGCCAGCGACCCAAGACGACGGCACGCCTCTCGCAACACCTCGTCGCGTTTGCAAAAGGCGAAACGCACCAGCGTCCGGGCGGCATCCTGGTCGTCGCAAAAGACCGTGACCGGGATGCCGACGACCCCGGCGCGTTCGGGTAGCTCACGACAGAACTCCAAGGCATCCCGCGCTCCCAGCGATGCGGCGTCGGCGATCACGAAGTAGGTCCCGCGCGGAACCGAGACCGCGAGACCGGCCTCCCGCAGGCCGGCCACCAGCAGATCCCGCTTGGCCTGCAGCGTGCGACCGAGGTCGGCATACACGTCATCTCCTAGCCCAAGGCCGGTGGCGACGGCCGGCTGGAAGGGGCCGGAGCCGACATAGGTCACGAACTGCTTGACAGCACGGATCGCGGCCACCGCGTCGGCCGGGCCGCTCACCCAACCGACCTTCCATCCGGTCGTCGAGAAGGTCTTGCCGGCCGACGAAATCGTCAACGTTCGCTCGGCCATGCCGGGCAGTGTCGCCATCGGAATGTGCTCAGCGCCGTCGAAGGTCAGATGCTCATAGACCTCGTCGGTGACCACCCAGGCGTCGTACTCGCGCGCCAACTGCGCGATGAACTCGATCTCGGCGCGCGTGAACACCTTGCCGGTGGGATTGTGCGGCGTATTGAGGAGCACCATCCGGGTGCGCTCGGAGAAGGCCGCGCGCAGGGAGGTCTCGTCCACCGCGAAATCCGGGAAGCGCAGCACGCAGGTGCGTCGCACGCCACCGGCGAGGGCGATGGAGGCGGCATACGAGTCGTAATAGGGCTCGAAGGTGACGACCTCATCGCCGGGCTGCTCCAGGGCGAGGATGGTCGAGAAGATGGCCTCCGTCGCGCCGACCGTGACGAGGACTTGACTGCCCGGATCGACGTCGAGCCCGTAGAAGCGTTGCTGATGCGCCGCGACGGCGGCCAACAACTCGGGGACCCCCGGACCGGGCGGGTACTGATTTCGTCCCCCGGCGATCGCCTGCTTCGCGGCCTCCAGGATCACCTCGGGACCGTCGGTGTCGGGGAAACCCTGGCCGAGGTTGATCGCGTCGTGCTGCACGGCCAACGCCGACATGGTCGCGAAGATGGTGGTCCCGAACGGGGCAAGGGCGGGATGCCCGGGTGGCCGGCTCATGGTCCGAGCGTGGCACGAACACCCGCGATCGGTGACATCGATCCACAGGTTTTGCCTGCTCAATCGCACGATCCACAGGTAATCAAGGGGTACTGGCGAGCGGAAATCCCGATCGGCATGGTGGACTCATGACTATCGCGCCCGCCACCGCCACCGTCCGGTTGATCGTTTCGATGCTCTTCGGATGGGCAACGCTTGGGTGGGCAGCGACCGCGGTGGCCGCGTCCTCTCCCCTCCATGACGCGACCCCGCATGCACGATCCGCGGCGAGCGTCGCGGGCCGCACCGGGGCGACACCCTGGTCGTGGCCATTGGTCCCGGTGCCGCGGATCGTGCATCCCTTCGCCAAGCCACCCACCCCGTATGCCGCGGGTCACCGCGGTGTCGACCTGGCCGGCTCTGCGGGGCAGGAGGTGCACGCCGTCGATGACGGCATCGTCACCCACGTCGGAGTGCTCGCCGGGCGCGGCACCGTCACCATCCAGCACGCGACCGGCCTGCGCAGCACCTACGAGCCGCTGACCACCGCCGTGCGTCGTGGTCAGGTCGTCGCCCGCGGCCAACCGATGGGCACCCTCGACACCGACCTGGGCCACTGCCTGCCGAGCGTGTGCCTCCACGTCGGCGCCCTTCGTCAAGGAACCTCAGGGAAGTGGGACTACGTGGATCCCGTCTTCTTGCTCGTGCCGGTCGACATCATCCTGCTGCCGACCGGGTGACCCTCGGTGATACTGAACGTATGCCGTCCGCAGCCCTCCCCATCGGTGCCCACGTCCCGCAGGAGGACCCGATCGCCGAGGCTGCCGTCCGTGGCACCGCTGTCGTGCAGTTCTTCCTCGGCTCGCCGCAGAGCTACAAAGGCCCGGTCATCGCCTACGCCGGCGGAGCAGCCGGTTTGCGTGCCGACGCCGAGGCGGCGGGCGTGGACCTCTATGTCCATGCGCCCTACATCGTCAATGTGGCGACGACCAACAACCGCATCCGGATCCCCAGCCGCAAACTGCTGCAGCAGCACATGGACGCCGCGGCCGAGATCGGCGCCAAGGGCTTGATCGTCCATGGCGGCCATGTCGACAAAGCGATCGAACCGGCTGTCGGTTTCGACAACTGGCGCAAGGCAATCGAGGCAACTGACCTCAAGATCCCGCTCCTGATCGAGAACACCGCCGGCGGTGATAACGCCATGGCCCGGCACCTCGATCGGATCGCCGGGGTCTGGGATGCCATCAGTCGGGCACGGGGGGCCGAGCTCGTCGGCTTCTGCCTCGACACCTGCCACGCCTGGGCCGGCGGCATCGAACTTGACACCGCCGTCGAGAAGATCAAGGGCATCACCGGCCGCATCGACCTGGTCCACGCCAATGACAGCCGCGACACCTTCGACTCCGGCGCCGACCGGCACGCCAACTTCGGCGGTGGGCTTATCGACCAGGACGGCTTCGTCGATCTGGTGCGAGCCGCCGGCGCCCCCGTCATCTGCGAGACCCCCGGCGGCGCCGAAGATCACCGAGCCGACTTCGCCTGGCTCCGCGACCGGCTCTGACCCGCCACCCCAGGCCCGGATTTCTGCGCTCGGAGAGCGGCGCGTACACTTGTGGAACGACCGGTTTGCGCCGGTCGAATTCGCGTGCCTTCTCGCCGGTCATCGATCCTCGGGTCGGGCCCCGGGGCGCACCACCTCAGTCCTCACGCGCGAGCGTGACGCGGGGTGCGTATGCAGGCACCAGGCAGGCCGCTGAGGCGCCCATCCGTGGGGGTCAACGCGGCCGACGAAACTGACACAACGACATACGAGGAGGACAACGGCATGGCCGTCGTCACCATGCGCCAGCTCCTAGAGAGCGGCGTCCACTTCGGGCACCAGACGCGTCGCTGGAACCCGAAGATGAAGCGCTTCATCATGACCGAGCGCAATGGCATCTACATCATCGACCTGCAGCAGTCGGTCACCTACATCAACAGCGCGTACGAGTTCGTCCGCGAGACCGTCGCCCACGGCGGGACGATCCTGTTCGTCGGCACCAAGAAGCAGGCTCAGGAGCCCGTCGCCGAGCAGGCGACCCGCGTCGGCATGCCCTATGTCAACCACCGCTGGCTCGGTGGCATGCTCACCAACTTCAACACCATCAGCAAGCGCCTGGCGCGGCTGAAGGAACTCGAGCAGATCAACTTCGGCGAGGTGGCCGGGTCCGGCTACACCAAAAAGGAGCTGCTCATCCTCCAGCGCGAGAAGCAGAAGCTGGAGAAGACGCTCGGCGGCATGCGCGAGATGTCCAAGGTGCCCTCGGCGGTCTGGATTGTCGACACCAAGAAGGAGCACCTCGCGGTCGATGAGGCTCGCAAGCTCGGGCTGCCGGTCATCGCGATCCTCGACACCAACTGCGACCCCGACGAGGTCGACTACAAGATCCCGGGCAATGACGACGCCATCCGCAGCGTCACCCTGCTCACCCGCGTGATCGCCGACGCCGTCGCCGACGGTCTCATCCAGCGCTCGCAGGCTCGCGCCAACGCTGGGTCCGACGCCGCCGCCGCCGGCGTCGCCGCGGACGAGCCGATGGCCGAGTGGGAGCGCGAGCTCCTCGGTGCCGACGATGCTGCGGACGTCCCGGCTGCCGACGTCACGGTCGAGGCCGTCGCCGAGGTGACAGAGCCGGCCGACCCGGCACTCGGGGCCCCGGTCGAGGAGACCGCCGTTGTCGAGACCGAGGTCCCCGCGGCCACCGAGACCACCGACGCCGCCGACGCCTGATCGCGTCCCGGCAAACCAGCCACGAAGGAAGGCAAGCACATCCATGGCGAACTACACCGCCGCTGACATCAAGGCGCTGCGCGAGGCCACCGGCGCCGGCATGATGGACGTCAAGAAGGCCCTTGACGAGGCCGATGGCGACTCCGTGAAGGCCACCGAGATCCTGCGGATCAAGGGCCAGAAGGGCGTTACCAAGCGCGAAGGCCGCACCACCTCCAACGGCTTGGTCACCGCCGCCACCGATGGTGGCGTCGGCACCCTGGTCGAGGTCCTGTGCGAGACCGACTTCGTTGCCAAGGCCCCGCGCTTCATCGAGTTGGCCGACAAGGTGCTCGCGCAGGCCGTCAAGGTCGGCGCGACCGACGCCGACAGCCTGCTCGCCAGCACTCTGGAGGACGGCCAGACCGTTCAGGAGCTGCTCGATGAGGCCAACGCCACCATCGGCGAGAAGATCGAGGTCAAGCGCCTTGCTCGCATCGAGGGGCCGACCGTCGTCTCCTACCTGCACAAGACCAGCCCCGACCTGCCCGCGCAGATCGGCGTGCTGTTCGCGAGCGAGGGCGGCGACGATGCCGTGGCCCGCGATGTCGCCATGCACGTCGCGGCCTTCAGCCCGACGGTCATGACGCGCGAGGAGATCGACGCCGACGTCGTCGAGAACGAGCGTCGGGTCGCCGAGGCCACCGCACGCGAAGAGGGCAAGCCCGAGGCGGCCCTACCCAAGATCATCGAGGGCCGCGTCAACGGCTACTTCAAGGAGAACGTCCTGCTCGAGCAGGCTTTCGCCAAGGACCCGAAGAAGTCGGTCGCCAAGGTGCTCGACGAGCACGGCGCTGCGGCGAAGCAGTTCGTCCGCTTCCGCGTCGGAGCCTGACTCTCGGGTCGCATCGCGACCCACGCACGCACGTATGCCGCGTACCCCCTCGGGTGCGCGGCATACGTGCGTCAGGACATCGACGACGCGGGTGGTGAGCCCGGGGCGCGCATGTCGCGGACCAGGAAGATCGAACCGGTCGCCAGCGCAGCGCCGGCAAGCAGCAGCCAGCCCCAGGGCACGACCAGCTGCGTGCACGGATCGACGGTGACCGTCCCGTCCGCAGGCGCGGACGAGGCTGTGCCTGAACATGATTCGGCGCTGACCCAGCGCATATTCCAGGCCACCCAGAGCAGCAACACTCCGGCGCCGATCGGTGTGCCGGCTCGGGCATGCGGTTGGGCCTTGATGAGCAGCACCGCCAGCAATCCCAGTGTGGTCGGCGCGACGAAGATGCCGATCGTGAGGATGCCGAGAATGCTCAGGGGCGCCAACACGCCGAGGAGAATCCACCCGGCCAGCGCGAGTGGAGCGAAGCGCGACTCCACCGCCGGGAGTCGGCACCCGGCATCCGGCGGAACGGCGGGCATTGAGGCCGATCCGGGCAGGGTGGTCATGGCGACTCCTTGGGTTCGCGTCGGCGGGTGAGCAACTCCAGCAGTGCCAGGCCGCCGGCGGCCTGGTCGAGGATCCGCGCCGGCGTCTCGCGGTCGCCGGAGGTATGCGCGAGCAGCTCCAGCCCGAGGATTCCGGCCACGACGGTGTGCGCGACGTCCGGCACGGGCGCCAGGGACGACAAGGGCCCGGGCGGCAGCAGCCGGGCCACCGCAGCCTGCGCGAACTCCTGCCAGATCGCCAGGCGCTCGGACACCTGTCGCGCCAGTCCCGGGACCAACCGGGCCCCCGCGAGCATCTCCACAAGCACGGCAACGTCCCCGGACGCCAGGTCGGTGGCGATGATGTCCGCCGCGGCCCCGAGCAGATCGTCGGCGCTGGCGGAATCCGCGACGAGGGCCTGATACGCGGCCAACCGGCGCTGGGAGACCGCGTCCAGCGCGGCGAGCAGAACCCCGCTCACCGACCCGAAGTGATAGAAGACCAGGCTCTGCTGGCAGTTCGCCCGCCGGGCGATCTCCCGGGCGCTGGCCCCCGCGAAACCGACCTCGCGCAGCGCGTCCGTTGCGGCCGCCACCAGGGCCGCGCGGGTAGCGTCCCCCGACCGGACACCACTTTTGCCCCCACTCCTGGCCATCATCGTCACCTCTTGAGCGAATAATTTGAGCATTTGCTCAATAACTCTATCCGGCCACGTGCGCGGCGGGAAGGCCCCCCGATGATGTGCGAAAATCGAGCCGATCCGGCGACGACCACCGTTCTCGCCCCCTGCCTTCCCGAGGAGCCTGCGTGAGCACGATCGTGTCCGAGCCCCAGACCGCCGATCCCCTCCACCGGGCCTACCGCCGGGTGCTGCTCAAACTTTCCGGTGAGGTCTTCGGCGGCGGCCGCATCGGCCTGGCGCCCGAGGTTGTCCGAGGCATCGCCCGGCAGATCGCCGAAGCCGTCCGCGAGGGTGTCCAGGTGGCCGTCGTCATCGGCGGTGGCAACTTCTTCCGCGGCGCCGAACTCCAGCAGCAGGGCATGGACCGGGCCCGCGCGGACTACATGGGCATGCTCGGCACCGTCATGAACTGCCTTGCGCTGCAGGACTTCCTGGAGAAGGAAGGCATCGACACCCGCGTCCAGACCGCCATCACCATGGGCCAGGTCGCCGAGCCCTACATCCCGAGGCGCGCCATCCGTCACCTCGAGAAGGGGCGTGTCGTGATCTTCGGTGCCGGCGCCGGTATGCCGTATTTCTCCACCGACACGGTCAGCGCGCAGCGGGCGCTCGAGATCAAGTGCGATGCGGTGTTGATGAGCAAGAACGGTGTCGACGGGGTTTACGACGCCGACCCCCGCACCAACCCGGACGCACAGAAGTTCGACAAGGTGACCTACCGCGAGGCGCTGCAGCGTGGCCTGAAGGTCGTCGACGCCACCTCCTTCAGCCTGTGCATGGAGAACGGCATCGACATGGTCGTCTTCGGCATGGAGGGTGCCGGCAATATCAGCCGGGCCGTGCGTGGCGAGCGCATCGGCACGTTGGTCTGCGCCGGCTGACCCGCGACCCCCTCCAGCCCCAGCCGTCCCCACTCCCGCACGGGGGTGCCACACTTGACCGAGCGCCCGGGCGCATCCGCATGAGCACAAGGAGCCCATCATGATCGACGAAACCCTCTTCGAAGCCGAGGAGAAGATGGAGAAGGCCATCGACGTCCTCCGCGAGGATTTCGCCGGGATCCGCACCGGACGCGTCCAGCCCGCGATGTTCGCCAAGGTGCTCGTCGACTACTACGGCGCGCCCACGCCGCTGCAACAACTGGCCTCCTTCGCCACCCCCGAGGCGCGGGTGCTGTTGATCTCGCCCTTCGACAAGGGCTCGATGCACAACATCGAAAAGGCCTTGCGCGACAGCGACTTCGGCGCCAACCCGAGCAATGACGGCAACGTCATCCGGATCGTGGTCCCCGAGCTGACCCAGGAGCGGCGCAAGGAATACACCAAGATCGCGCACCGCAAGGCGGAGGATGCCAAGGTCTCCATCCGCAACATCCGGCGGCACGCCATGCAGGAGCTCGACAAGCTCGTCAAGGACGGCGAGGTCGGGGAGGACGAGGGCAAGCGCGGCGAGAAGGAACTCGAGAGCGCGACCAAGAAGTATGTCGATCAGGTCGATGTGATGCTCAAGCACAAGGAAGCCGAACTCCTCGAAGTCTGAGATTCGCACCCCATGACCACGCCGACCGGCCCGTCCGACATCGCGCAGAGCCCGCCCGCTGCGACCCCCGTGACCAACCCGCACGGGCGCGCCGGGCGCAACCTGGCGCAGGCGATCGGTGTCGGCGTGGGGCTCGGCGCGATGATCCTGCTGAGCTTGTTCCTCGCCAAGGACTCCTTCGCCGTCATCATCGCCGTCGCGATGATCGTGGGCGTCTGGGAATTGGTGCGTGCCCTCGCGGTCAAGCAGATCATCGTCCCGATCGTCCCCGTTGCCGTCGGCGCGGCCGGCATGATCTACGCCGCCCATCAACGCGGTCCGGAGCCCCTGGTCGTCGCCTTCGGCCTGACGTGCACGGCGGTTGCCGTATGGCGCGTGATCGATCCGCGCCCCGGCTCGGGTCGCGATGTCGCCGGGGGCGTCTTTGCCGCCTTCTACCCGTGCCTGCTCGGCGGCTTCGCCGCCATGATGCTCGCCGCCGATGACGGCCGGTCGCGGATCATCACCTTCATCCTCGTCACCGTGTGCTCCGACATCGGCGGGTATGTCGCGGGCGTGCTTTTCGGCAAGCATCCGATGGCGCCCAAGATCAGCCCAAAGAAGTCCTGGGAGGGCTTCGCCGGGTCGGTCCTGTTCTGTGCCATTGCCGGCTCCGCGTGCATTGCCGTCCTCTTCGACAAACCGTGGTGGATCGGCGTCCCGCTCGGCGCCCTGGTCGCGATGTGCGCCACGATCGGTGACCTGATGGAATCGGTCATCAAGCGCGATCTCGGTATCAAGGACATGAGCAATTTGCTGCCGGGACACGGCGGCATGATGGATCGCCTGGATTCTCTCCTCGTCTGTGCGCCCGTCGTCTGGGCGGTCCTGCACTATCTGGTCGACGCATGACGGCGACCGACAAGCCTGCCCCCGGCCAACTGATCCTCGCGGCACCGCGGCGCGGCAAGCCGCCGCGCCATCTCGCCGACCTCGACCCGGCCGAACGCAAGCTCGC
Source organism: Nostocoides vanveenii (assembly GCF_039531165.1). NCBI lineage: Bacteria > Bacillati > Actinomycetota > Actinomycetes > Micrococcales > Intrasporangiaceae > Nostocoides > Nostocoides vanveenii. The sequence goes on from NZ_BAAAPN010000056.1 coordinate 92,471, forward strand.
CGTCGAAGCGTTGGGGCACAAGGGATTCCGGGCCAAGCAACTCTCGACGCACTACTTCGAGCGCTTGACGCTCGATCCCGAGGCGATGACCGACCTGCCCAAGGCGATTCGCGGCGAGTTGGTCGGCGATCTGCTGCCCACCTTGCTCACCCCGGTCCGCACGCTCACTGCCGACGGCGGTGCCACTCTCAAGCACGTATGGCGCTTGCACGACGGCGCGCTCGTCGAGTCGGTGCTCATGCGCTATCCCAAGCGCGTGACGATCTGTATCTCCAGCCAGGCCGGTTGCGGGATGAACTGTCCCTTCTGCGCGACCGGTCAGGCGGGGCTGACGCGCAATATGAGCACGGCAGAGATCGTCGAGCAGGTGGTTGCGGCCGCCCGCTCTCTGCGCGACGCCGCCCTGCCGGCCGCTCCCGCGTCTGCCGCCGGAGGCGCTCCTGCCGGCCAGGGGGAGGCCGATCTCGGTGGTGAGACGGAGACGGTCGTGGGGGACACGGCATACGGCGGGACGCGGGTGACCAATGTCGTCTTCATGGGCATGGGCGAGGCGCTCGCCAACTACAAGGCGGCGATCGGGGCGATCCGGCGCCTGACCGACCCTGCGCCCGACGGTCTGGGCATGAGCGCCCGCGGCATCACCATGTCCACCGTCGGGCTCGTGCCGGGCATTGACAAGCTTGCGGCAGAAGGGATTCCGGTCACCCTCGCGTTCTCGTTACACGCCCCCGACGACGAACTGCGCGACACGCTGGTCCCGATCAACACCCGGTGGAAAGTCGATGAGGCGATCGACGCGGCATACCGCTATTTCCAGGCGACCGGCCGGCGGGTGAGCATCGAGTACGCCCTGATCCGCGATATCAACGACCAGGCCTGGCGCGCAGATCTGTTGGGGGAGAAGCTGAATGCGCGCGGCCGAGGCTGGGTGCACGTCAACCCGATCCCGCTCAACCCGACCCCCGGCTCGATCTGGACCGCCTCGCGGCGCGGTGTCGAGCAACAGTTCGTCGAGCGGCTACGGGCGCACGGCATACCGACGACCGTGCGCGACACCCGCGGCTCGGATATCGACGGTGCCTGCGGGCAGCTCGCGGCGTCGACCGCCTGACGCGCTATCGCTGGCTGATCAGCGTGCTCGTGCCCGTGCGCCGGTCCCAGACTCTGATCTGGTTCCAGGTGCTCGGCGCCCCGCTCGTGTCGATATAGGCCACGGACAAGCCGTCGTCGGAGACCGCGGGTTCTTTGCCGGGAGCGACGATCGTGGTTTGCCCATCGTTGCCGATCCGGTGCACCTGGCCCGCGCAATCGCGCACCACGGCCTTGCCCCATCCGGAGACGTCACGCCCACAGTCCGCGTCGATCCGGACGGTGAATGACGGATAGCCGGCAGGCCGGGTCACCAGGACCTGCTCCGAGAGCATCCCGTCGTGCAGCACCGGAGCAAAGCCGTCGTTGAGGGCGTAGACCTGGGGGTAGCCGCGGGACGCCTCGGGGTCGTCGCACTTCGTCGCCTTGACCACGGACCTGCCGGTGCCAGCACTCCAGACCCAGGCCTGGCCGCAGTAGTGACCAGGGAAAGCCGGGTCGGCGTAGAACGTCGAGAAGGTAGAGATCTGGCCGTTGGGCGAGATGTCGGCAAAGACGCCGTAGTCGTTGTCGAGATCCCGAGTCGACGGGACTGCTTCAGTGATCCTTTTCAGGGCGCCGGCGGCCATGTCACGAAGGAAGACGTCGCCGGGCCGATTGTCGCCGGCCACCAGGTTGGACGCGGTGGTGGCGAAGACGATCCGGTTGCCGTCGGCGCTCACGCGCACAGTGTCTGCGGCGGCATTGGCCTGGGCCCCCGCGGCCGAGGTGTTGATCCGGACCAGCCGGCCGGTGGCCAGGTCCTTGCGGTAGGCGTCGACCTTGCCGTTGGTGTCACCGGGCACGAGATTGCTTGCGGCGGAAAGGAAGACGACATAGCGGCCGTCCCAGCTGACTGACGGGCGGGAACTGTCCGCATTCGCCTGAGCCCCTCCAGACGTGACCGAGACCCGCTTCGTGGTGTTGGCGACGCGGTCGCGGATGAAGATGTCGGCCTTGCCGTTGGTGTCCCCCGCGACCAAGTTCGTCGCTACGGAGCGAAAGACGACATAGCGCCCGGTCGTGCTGACCGCGGCCTGTGAGGAGGCCCCGTTGCCGGGGGTCCCGGCGGGGGAATCGGCAACCGCGGGCGCGGCCATTGCCGAGACGGCGGCCAGCAGGCCCCCGGCGCCGATGGCGATCAGGAATGTGCGGCGGTGCATGGTTGCCCTCCCTGACGTTCTCAACAAAACTGCCCAAGCAAAGCACGGCGTCGCTGTTGGGTAAGCAGGCCGTGCGGGACGGATTGGGAGGGCTCTGGCTGCACGGTTAACTTCCGTCTTTCATGCGTGAGTGTGTGACACACGCCTGATTTGCACCAAAGTGCCTGTCCTGCAACGAGAAAATCGTGTTTGCGAGACTGGATTTCCTCGAGCGGGAAGGCACTTGGTAGGTGAAGGGTACATCGTGGTCGGTAGGTTTGGGTGTTTCTGGTGACGGGGCGGGCGTGATCGCCCACGCGGGCAGTGTCGCGGTGCGGCTGCTGGCTGATCGGGTCGGGTTGACCGAGACGCTCTCGAGGGCGCTGGTGCGGCGCGGGTTCGTCCCGGGGCATGATCGTGGCCGGGTGGTGGTGGATGTGGCCACGATGCTGGTCGCTGGGGGGAAGCGATCGCGGATATCGACACCCTGCGCCACCAGGAGCAGGTGCTTGGGCCGGTCGCCTCGCCGGCGACGGTGTGGCGGGCCTTGGACGAACTGGCCGAGACCCCCGCGAAGCGGGTCGCGGCGGCGCGGGCCACGACCCGGGCGCGGGTGTGGGGGTTGCTGCCCGGCGGGCTGCCTGCCGCGCGAGTAGCCGACACCACGCTGCCGAAGGATTTTGGTGGTGTTGGATGTCTTAACCTTGCCGGCATGGCCAAGGAGATCTCCATCGTCGACACCGTCGTCAATCTGTGCAAGCGGCGCGGCTTCGTCTTCCCCTCCGGTGAGATCTATGGCGGCACCCGCTCCGCGTGGGACTACGGCCCCCTTGGTGTGGAGTTGAAGGAGAACATCAAGCGCCAATGGTGGAAGACCATGGTGCACGGCCGCGACGACATCGTCGGGCTCGACTCCTCGATCATCCTGCCGCGGCAGGTCTGGGTGGCCAGCGGTCACGTCGGCGAGTTCACCGACCCGCTCACCGAGTGCCTCTCCTGCCACAAGCGCTTTCGCCTCGACCATATGCAGGAGGCGATCGCTGACCGCGAGGCCAAGAAGGGCAAGGAGGTCGACCCCGACAGCATCCCGCTCGGTGAAATCGCCTGCCCGAACTGTGGCACCCGGGGCCAGTGGACCGAGCCGCGGGCCTTCAACATGATGCTCAAGACCTACCTGGGCGTCGTCGATGACGAGTCGGGTCTGCACTTCCTGCGCCCGGAGACCGCACAGGGCATCTTCGTCAACTACAAGAACGTCGAGCAGTCGGCCCGGATGAAGCCGCCCTTCGGGATCGCCCAGACGGGCAAGAGCTTCCGCAACGAGATCACGCCGGGCAACTTCATCTTCCGCACCCGTGAGTTCGAGCAGATGGAGATGGAGTTCTTCGTCCCGCCGGGCACGGACGAGGAATGGCATCAGTACTGGATCGATGAGCGGACCCGCTGGTATGTCGACCTCGGCATCCGCCCGGAGAACCTGCGTCACTACGAGCACCCGGCCGAGAAGCTCTCGCACTACTCCAAACGCACCGTCGACATCGAATACCGCTTCAACTTCACCGGGAGCGAGTGGGGCGAGCTCGAAGGCATCGCCAACAGGACCGCCTTCGACCTCGGCACACACAGCACGCACAGCGGTGCCGACCTGTCCTACTTCGACCAAGCCACGGGCGAGCGCTATCTGCCTTATGTCATCGAGCCGGCGGCCGGTCTATCCCGCTCACTGATGACTTTCCTGGTCGATGCCTATGCCGAGGATGAGGCTCCGAACACCAAGGGCGGCGTCGATGTGCGCACCGTCCTGCGGCTCGATAAGCGGCTCGCGCCGGTCAAGGCGGCGGTGCTGCCGCTCTCGCGACACGCCGATCTGTCGCCCAAGGCCCGCGACCTCGCCGCCACCTTGCGCAAGCACTGGAATATCGACTTCGACGACGCGCAAGCCATCGGCCGGCGCTACCGGCGCCAGGATGAGATCGGCACCCCTTACTGCATCACTGTCGACTTCGACACCCTCGAGGATCACGCGGTGACCATCCGTGATCGCGACACCATGGCGCAGGAGCGTGTGAGTCTTGACCAGGTCGAGGCCTACCTCGGCGCCCGGCTCGTCGGCTGCTGACGGCCATGACGACGACCTCCTCCAGCAGGCGCGTCTGCGCGCACATCGAGTTGCAGGTGACCGAGGTGGCCGACCTCGTGCTGTCGATCGCGGTGGCAACCGACGCCGTCGACGCAACCGAGCAACTGACCGTCACCTCCGATGGACAGGCGCTACCCGCGGAGGCGATCGAGGAGATCGTCGCAACGGACGGCACCCGCCTGCACCGCCTGGCCGCCGCCCCTGTCGGGCAGTTGGTGGTCGACTACACCGCCACCGTGGCCCCAGGTGCGTCCGAGCGCCCCGTCTCGCCCCTGGAAGCGATCGTTTTCACTCGGCCCAGCCGCTACTGCGATTCGGATCGCCTCGCCGCCGTGACCGCCACCCACTTCGGCGGCCTGGCCGGTGCGGAACTCGTTGCCGCCGTTGCCGATTGGGTCTACACCCAGATCGCCTACACTCCCGGAAGCAGTCAGGTCACCGACGGTGCCCTCGAGGTCTACCTCTCCCGCACGGGCGTATGCCGTGACATGGCCCAGTTGGTCGTCACCTTCCTGCGTGCCAGCGGTATGCCGGCGCGGCTGGTCTCGGTGTATGCGCCCGGCCTGAGTCCGATGGACTTCCACGCCGTGGCCGAGGTCGCGCTGGACGGGACGTGGCGAGTAATCGACGCCACCCGGCTCGCGCCGCGCGCGTCGATGGTGCGCATCGCCACCGGCCGCGACGCGGCCGACACGGCCTTCCTCACCGTCAACGCCGGTCGTGCCGACCTGGTGACGATGTCGGTCTTCGCCGTCGCCGACCCGGACCTGCCCGTCGAGGACACAGCGGCGGTCGTGTCGCTCAGCTAGGTCCGGGTGCCGGCGAGGTCTCGGGATTGCTACTCGTCATCCGCAGGACGTCGACGCCGACTGTCAGGGTCGAGCGGATGGGGGCATCGGCATAGATGACGCCCTTCAGGGGCGAGACATCGCGGAAGTCCCGCCCCCAGGCCGTGACCAGATAACGCGAGTCGGCGAGGTGGCCATTGGTCGGGTCGAGGTCGACCCAGGTGCCGCCGGGCGTCAGCACGGACACCCAGGCGTGCGTCGCGTCGGCCCCCTCCAGGCGGGGGCGACCGGGCGCGGGGGTGGTCTCCAGATACCCACTGACATATCGGGCAGGGAGCCCGAGTGAGCGCAAGCAGGCAAGGGTCAGGTGCGTGAAGTCCTGACAGACGCCGGCCCGCAGGTCGAGCAAATCCGGCAAGGTCGTGGTGACTTTCGTTGCGCCCGAACGGAAGTCGAAGTCCTCGAAGACGCCCATCATGATCGCGTCGAGCGCGACGCCCAGTGGTTGTTCCGGGTCCAGATGCTTGCGGGCGTAGGCAACGATCACCGGTTCGGCCGTCACCAGTGCCGAAGGCAGGCTGTAGGTCGCGAGCGTTACCGCATCAACTCCGCCGCGGCGCAGGTCGGCGATCGCGCTCCGCACGGTCCAGCCGTCGAGCGCGGTGAGATCCACGCGCGGCCAGGCCACGTCGAGCACGCTCTCTTTCACCACGTCAAGATCCGTTGTCGGAGTGCGAATCTCGACATAGAAGCTTCTATTGCCCAGCCAATCGGCATGCTCGACAACAAGATCGGGCTCGGGAGTCACCGTGACCGTGTGTTCTACCAGGGTCTGGGTCGCCGTCTGCCGGGGCCCGAGGAAGCCCCGCTCGTAGCAGGCGTCGACGGGCTCGTCATACGCGTAATGCGTGCGGTGTCGCACGCGGTAGCGCCGGGGCTCGAAGTCGGCGTCGGTCTGTGGCATCAGCGGGCCCCGACCGTTTGTTGGGTGGGCAGCGCGCGTGGGCGGGCCGCACGCGCAAAGTGCTTTCGGGACAAGGCCGCCGACACGGCATACAGCTCGCGCGTCAGGTTGTTGAGGCGATCGGTCACCGCCGGCCGGTCGCCCGACGCCAGCTCGACGACGTCCACCGTACGCAAGCGCGCAAGCGTGGAGCCGATCGCCGCCGCCAACTCCGCGTCGCCGACCACGCCCAGGGCACACTCCAGCCGGCCGAGGGAGAAGGCGACGGAGCGCGGGTTGTGTTCGTCCGTCAGCAGAAGGGCGATCGCCGACTGTGCGGGTATCGCCGGACCTTGGCCGGAAAGCGTTCGCCGGCGGTGGGTGATGATGCTGGCGCCCACGTCGAGCACCGACTCCGCGAGCTGCCCGTCGATGATGAAGGGGAGTGCACGGCCGACCGTTTGCCGCAGCAGTCCGCTGGTGGCCACAGCGCGTTCGAGCCGGGCCCCGGCCTCGATATACCCCCAGGACTCGTCGCGGACCATCGATTCGGCGACGATTCCGGCTACGGCAAGGGTCGACTCCAGCACGTCGAAGAGCTGGTGCTGCAGTTGCTCGGACGCGGGCGTCTCGATCGCGATGGTGCGTTCCAGCCGGGCGAGGACGTGCCACAGGTCGTGCGGCACGTTGTCGCGGACTTCCTGAGCGGCCGCGACGAGGCGGCTCGCGGCATACGCGATCGTGCCGCGGCGGCCGGCGTCGGCGAGCACCCGGCGGACATACGTCTCCGGTGCTTCGGGCTCGCGGCGCTCGATGCGGGTCAGCGCCGCGAGGGCATCGAGCAGGGCCGCCATGGTGGCATGCCCCGTCGTGCCCGGGCGCCCCGCGTAGTCCTCGACCAGGTCGTCGGCCACCCGCAGCAGCCGCGTGGTGCCGTCTGCGCGCTCGCAGTAGCGGCCCACCCAAAAGAGGTTCTCGGCCACGCGGGGCGGGAAGGTGTGCCGGCGCACGAGTGCGGGCAGGGCGAGGTCGCCCTCGGGGGCGCGGGTGGCCTCCGCCCGCGCGGGTTCGTCGGGTGCCAAGACCCACACGTCCTTGGCGATGGTGGCCTCGAAGCTCGGCATCACAAAGGCGTCCGCGTCCTTGGCGACCCGCGCGAGGCCGCCGGGGAGCAGGTCATACCCGTTCGGGGTCGCGACGCCGAACGTGCGGAGCACGAAGTGGCGCGATTCCAACCCGGTCGGCGTGACGACGGTCGTCTCGGATGCCCGGAGCGCGTCCTGCGCGGCCCAGGCCCACGGGGCCGCCTCGATCCGTGCGGCGAGTTCGCTGCGACGGGCAGCGCTCAGTTGCCACCCACACAGCGTCACCGTCGGCTGATCGTGCCCGAAGCGCTTGAAGATCAGCGTGTCCAGGCCGGCCAGGGCATGCCGGCGACCCGCCTCGTCACCGCACCACCACGTCGGTGCGGACGTCAGGAGCAGGTCCTCGCCGAGCAGATCGCGGGCCAGCGCGGGCAGATAGGGGAGCAGGCCCGGGTTGTCCAGCACCTCGGCACCGATCGGGTTGGCCACACCGACCATCCGGCGCCGCGTCGCCTCGAGAAGTCCCGGTATGCCGCGCTCGGACGACCGCAGATCCAGCGGGTCCGCCTCGCGCGCCAGCACCCGGCGGTAGATCACGTCGACCGCTTCATGCCGGTCGCCCGCAGTGATGACGACGCGCCCGTCGCGCATCGTCAGGTCCTCGGCGATGGCGAGCGGCACGCCCAGCAGCGTGGCGAGGAATCCGTGCTCGTATGCCGTGTCGCTGTCCGTCCCGGCTGACAGCAGCACCGCCTTGGTCGGCCCGTCCCCGTGCGGGTCGAGGCGCTGTAAGGCTGCGGTCATGGTGTGGAAGAAGCCGCGCATCCGCGCGAGCGTGACCTCCCGGTGCAGGCCGGCCATGACGCGCGTGGTGATGCGCCGGGTGGCCATGGCGTAGCCCGCGCCGATCGGCAGCCCGGACCGGTCGGCCAGCACATGCCATTCGCCGTCGGCATGCTGGCCGAGGTCGGCGCCGGTCAGGACGAGTTGGTGCGGCCCGGCCTGGTGCAGGCCGTCCGCCTGGGGCACAAAACCGGGATGGCCCAGGACGACCTCGGGAGGGATCAGTCCCCGGTGCAACAGGGCGCGGCCGTTGTAGAGGTCGGTGAGGATCAGATCGAGCAGCCGGGCGCGTTGCTCGAGCCCCGCGTGCAGTCGCGCCCATTGAGCCGATCCGATGACGATCGGCAGCGGATCGATAGCCCAGTTCCGCCCTTGCGTATGCCAGCGTGGATCGTCGGCGGGGACCTCGCCGGGGGCTGTCGGGCTGGCCATCGCGCCGAAGCGGATGCCGTCGTCCTGGATTTGGCGGCGCGCCTCGGCGCGCGCGGCGAGCAGGCCCTTGAGCCCGAGATCGGCGACTGCCGCCGCCACCGGGTCGCTCGTCACGCCGCCACCTTAGAGGACCGGCCACCGGCCGCCCTCGAGTGGATAGGTCGGCAGTGGGAGCCGCCAGACGCCACGCTCGGCACGTCGTGCCGGCGGGGGGTAGCGGACGTACGCCGCTGCCGCCCGGTGTTTGCGCGCGTGGTGAGCGGCCGCTTACCCTGACTTATGCGTTTGCGAGTCCTGGCCGGTGCGCTGGCCACCCTGATCGTCCTGGCCGGCTGTGGAGGAGACCCCGGCGCGCTGCCGCGGGCGGACGGGCACGGGCATACGTCCGCGACGGCACCCTCCAGTGCGGCGAGCGCGACGACGGGGGCGAGCAGCACACCGACGACCGCGCCGGTCGCCCTGCGCTCGGGGGAGCGCTTCGTCGAGTTGCGAATGCCCCATGCCTACACCCCGAAGGCACCGACCGTCGGCACCGACGAGTACCGCTGCTTCCTGCTCGACCCGAAGATCACCAAAGACGCGGTGATCACCGGCACTGACTTCCTGCCCGCGAATCCGCAACTGGTCCACCACGTCATCCTCTACAAAGTCGACCCGGAGGATGTCGCGGCCGCCAAGGCCAAGGACTCGGCCGATCCCGGCGACGGGTGGACCTGCTTCGGCGGCACCGGTCTCGGCGGTGGCGCCGGTCAGAACATCTGGCGTGCGCCCTGGCTAGGGGCGTGGGCTCCCGGCGGCACCGAGAAGGTCGCCGAGAAGGGCATCGGCACACCCCTGCCCAAGGGCAGCCAGATCGTCATGCAGATCCACTACAACCTGATCAACGGCACCGGTCCGGACCAGAGCGCCACGAAGCTGCGTATCGCCACCGACAACGGCTCCTACAACTACCTCTACACGCGTCTGCTGCCCGCACCCGTGGAGATGCCCTGCCGCACCGGCGTCGCCAACAAGCTCTGTGCGCGGGATGCGGCGATGGCCGACAACATCGCGCGCTTCGGGGCCGAGGCGAAGACCGCCGACCTGCTGCACATCCTCTGCGGCGCCGGGCCGGTCGGCCCAACTCAGTCGTGTACCACGACCGCCGGCGAGAAGATGGTCGTGCGTGCGCTCTCGGGCCACATGCACTTGCTCGGCCGGGCCATCTCCGTGGTCGCCAACAAGGGCACACCGCGCGCGAAGACCCTGCTCGACATCACCAACTGGGACTTCGACAACCAGGGCTCGATCCCATTGGACACCCCCACTACGCTGAACCCGAAGGACACGCTCACGGTCACCTGCACCCACGACCAGTCACTGCGCGACAAGCTCCCCGCCTTCAAGGGGACGACGGAGCGCTATGTGATGTGGGGAGAGGGCACGACCGACGAGATGTGTCTCGGGATCGTGTTGTTCACCAAGTCCTGACCGCGGTCAGGGAAAGGGCAGGTCGGGCGAATGTCGAAGCAGGACAAGCACAATCTCCCCCCCGAGGGCGCCGACGATATCGGTGAGTTCATCACGAAGGCGGGCGGTGGCGGCACCGGCAACCCGGCCGACTACAAGAATGACGGGCGACTGCGCGGTGACGTCTACGAAGCCGAGATGGAGCGACTGCAGGAGCAACTGGTCCTGTTGCAGTACTGGATCCAGTCGCAAGGATTGAAGGTCCTGGTCATCTTCGAAGGCCGCGGGTCCGCCGGCAAGGGTGGCGTCATCAAGCGCATCACCGAGCGCACCAGCCCACGCACCGTCCGCGTCGTCGCGCTCCCGAAGCCGACCGAGCGGCAGCGCACGCAGTGGTATTTCCAGCGGTATGTCGAGCATCTCCCCGCCGCGGGCGAGATGGTGCTCTTCGACCGGTCCTGGTACAACCGATCCAATGTCGAATGGGTGATGGGCTACTGCACCGAGGAGGAACATTCGGAGTTCCTGCGCAGCTGCCCCGAGTTCGAGCGGATGCTCGTTCGCTCCGGGATCAAGGTCATCAAATACTGGTTCTCGGTCTCCTTCGAAGAGCAACGCGCCCGCTTCGAGGCCCGCAACGCCGAGCCCCTCAAGCGGTGGAAGCTCTCCGACATGGACCTCGCCGAGCACGAGCTCTATGTGAAGTACTCGATGGCCAAGGACAACACCTTCCAATACACCGACATCAAGCAGGCGCCCTGGTATGTCGTGCCGTCCGATGACAAGAAGGCGGCGCGCCTGAACTGCATCAATCACCTGTTGAGCCAGTTCGAATACGAAGACGTGGCGCCCGAGGTCATCCAACTGCCCGAGATGAAGCAGATGCCGTATGTCCGCCCGCCGATCCAGGACCAGACCTTCGTGGAGCAGCGTTTCTGAGTTCCCTGGATTCCGCTCCTCAGCGCGGAGCTCGATCGCCTAGCCTCGATCGTGCATGAGTGATCGGGGTGTCTGGGGTGTGAAAGTACGGAAGTGCCTGTCCTGCAACGGGATACTTGGACTTACGACAGTTCAAAGTTCCTGAGCGGGAAGGCACTGCGTAGGTGAGGCGTACTTCGTGGTCGAGCGGGTTGGCGGTATCGGGTGACGGGTCGGGCGTGGTCGCCCATGCGGGCAGTGTCGCGGTGCGGCTTCTTGCTGATCGGGTCGGCCTGACCGAGACGCTCTCGACGGCCCTGGCGCGGCGCGGGTTCGTCCCGGGGCATGACCGGGGC